>CAZOSR010000293.1:0-2317 GCA_964582445.1 uncultured Coriobacteriaceae bacterium
CCACGAAGTTGGGGTCGTCCGGGGCGACGGCGACGGCCGAGAAGAAGGTGAAGTCTTCGGCATCGTCATCGTCAAACGTCGCGCCATCGTCCATGTCGGGCAGGTTCTTGGCGTCGAGCGCTTTGCTCGTCTGGTCCTTCCAGGTCACGCCCGCATCGGTCGACTTCCACAGCTTCGGGTTGTGCCACTCGGTGAAGAGGTCATCCGGACCCGCCATCGGGCTCCACGGATTCGTCTCGCACGAGTCGTACCACGTGCCGATGGCATAGACGGTCTTGCCGTCGCCCGCAATATCGAAGTCGATGATGTCGGAACCGGGCAGGATAACCTTGTCGTCGTCGGTGGGGGTCGTCTGCTTCTCCCACTGAGAGGTGCCGGGATCAGCAGAGACGGCCGGAGCGGCGACAAAGGCGCCAAGAACGAAGGAAAGGGCGATGGTTACGTGCAGAGCACGGGTCAACCATTTTCCCTTAATCATTCTTTCAACTCCTTGCCTATTCAATTGGTGCTCCCTGGCCGGGTTCGACTTCCCCGGTGCCAGGGGCTTGTCTGCAAACCACTACGAAGCACTTGTTTCCACGGCCCGCCTCGTAACCGGGCCTGCCCTGTCGTCCGCGCCTGGAGTCATCCGGGGAGTACCCCGTCGAGTCCCTTGCCTGCCGGTGCGGCACGCGCCCGGGCCGGGCTCTTTCTATCTTCCCCTCTGCGCGATCCGGTCGTTTGCCGTCTCATCCCTTGGTCATCCCGGGCCCATCTGAATCGACCGGTGCCGGGGATGGAGAGAGAGACGGGCGAGAGGCCCTTGCGTCGGGATTCACTCAGTACGCGCTCCTCCTGTATTCGTATTTCGCCCCTCCGGGACAACAACACAAAGCGGACCCTTCGGGTCGATACCATATAGATAGTCACATGCGATGATAATTGTCAATAGCTGCGTCGAACAGAATGCAGCCTGGCGCACGTGTGCTCCGCGCCGGGGCGGCTTTCGGTGATGGCGCCCCCCCCCCGCCACGCGCCGTTGAAGGCATTGTCCTGCTTCGGCTATACTATCGACCGCGCCAGCGTAGCTCAGAGGCAGAGCAGCGGTTTCGTAAACCGCTTGTCATCGGTTCGACTCCGATCGCTGGCTCCAGACTTGACCTACTCGTGAGAAGGCCCCTCCAGACCGGGGCCTTTTCAGTTCTCCTCTGAGAAGAGCCTGCTGTCATCGTGCAACCGGCAGGCATGAAAGGGGAGGGTCCGCACAAGCCGGAAAGGGCCCTTTCCGCGGCGGCCAGCTATGTGACCGGAATCCAATGGTGATACGCTGGGATGATAGACGGAAATCGCTCTTCCGTCGACCTGAGATGAAGACCGCGACACTCAGTCCACAACGCCGGACCGTTCGACGGGCGCTCCTGGTATCGTGCATCGGCCTCTTCCTCATGTTCGCTCCAATGGGCCTGGGCTGGATAGACGGTTTGGAGGGCGGCTTCGCCCTGGCGATGTTCGGCCTGCTCGTGATGCTGACCGGCATCATCACCGCGATCATCTTCCACAGGCTGGCAAGGCGTTACGAGCAGATCGTCTCCGACAAGGAACCGCTGGCGCGCTGGACGTACACCGACGCACAGTGGCGGGCGTACACCGAGGCCGAGCACGTGGCGGACACACGAGACAGGTGGACGCTGGTAGCCATCATATCGGCATTCGCCCTCTTCTTCGGAGTGCTGTTCGCTGTGTTTGCGCCCGAAGGTGGCGTGTACGTACTGCTCACCATGCTCGGCCTCATCGGCATTGTCTCGCTCACCGCGTTCATCACTTCGCGGCAGAACTATCGCCGCAACGTCCTGCACAAGGGAGAGACCATCATTGCCGGCGACGGGCTCATACTCAACGGCCAGCTCCATGCGTGGAACGTCATCGGAAGCAGACTTGAGCGTGTCGACTACGTCGATGCGACGGTTCCTCTGGTCGAATTCGAGTACTCCGCGCCATCGCGCAGCGGGCGCGATAGCTACACTGTTCGTGTTCCGGTACCGTCCGGGGAAGAGAAGAACGCCCGCGACATAGTCCGGTTCTTCGAGAGCGCCGTGGAGCACGAAGCCCCCGATGACTCCGAGGGCCGGATCTGACGTGTACGGCCTCCACGGGGCTCAGCCGAAGGGGCAGCCTGAGGCGCCTGTGTCGACGACCTCCGGGCCACATATGGCTGGCTGGCGCCCCATGGCTCAGGTCGGATTCCCCGGTGATGTGCGACCCGCCGCGGCGCGGCGGGTGTCTCCTGCCCGGCGCCGCAGCGCCTGAGTTGCCGCAACTTGCACGGCAGAAGCCGTCT
>CAZOSR010000294.1:0-2313 GCA_964582445.1 uncultured Coriobacteriaceae bacterium
ATTCACGCTGATGGTCTCGACCGAAGAGACGCCGGGCAGGATGATCTTGCCGCCACCCCCGAAGCCGGCCAGCGGGTGCGGCACGATGGAACCGATGCCTATCTTCAGGTCGCAGCGCATCACTTCACTATTGACAACAACAGGTACGCCGTGGCTGCTTGTGCCGAGTGGCGTGCAGAACTCATACGGATTGTGGTTGTAGATGAGGAAGCGATCCATCGCCTCCTCTCCCAGCTTCTTGCGGATGCAGACGCCGTTCATGGCGCCGTGGGCGCCGACGGCTGCGACGAGGCGTATGTGGTCGTCCTTGATGCCCGCCTTCGAAAGTTCCTCGAGGATGTACGGCAGCAGCGTGTGCGCCGGCGTCGCGCGGGTGAGGTCGTCGAAGAGGATGACGACCTCCTTCTTGCCCAGCGCCAGGGCGCGGATGGTCTTCGTGCCGATGGGATTGGCGAACGCCTTGCGAATCTTCGCGTCGTCGAGCGCAGGCGCGCTGTGACCGCGGGTGTGGCACACAGTCACGTCCCACGATTCCGGGAAGTCGATGTCCATCGTGGCGTCGCCGTACCATGCCATCTGCGGGAGTGTTACCGACTGAGAGTCGATCATGCGTTGCACTCCTTCCCTGCGGCTGGTCGCCGGGGCCCGGCGGCGTGACGCATCGCCGGACCTTCCCTCCGTGTGAGCGACTACTGTACACTGTTTTCCGGCGGTCTTCATCTCACGATGCGCCGGGCAGCGGGCCGGTCGCGGCCGCCGGGAGCGCTGGGACCGCGACGCGGCAGGGAGGAGCGGACGTGAGCGGCAAGATGGCGAACTGCAAGTCATACCCCACCATCGGGGCCTGCGGCATTGACTGCGGCCTGTGCCCGCGGTATCAGTCCACAGGCGCGAGCCGCTGCCCCGGCTGCGCGGCGGAAGGCTTCCTCGACGCCGGAGGGCAGTGGTGCAAGATGACCCGTTGCGCCGTGCGCGACCACGGTTACGAGACGTGCGCCGACTGCCCCGAGTTCCCGTGTCAGCGCTTCGAGGGATGGGACAAAGGGGACTCCTTCGTCAGTCACCTGAAGTCCATCGCCAACCTGCGCGCCATCAAGGAGCGCGGCCTGGAGGGCTTCGAGGCGCAGCAGCGGCGGCGCATCGAGCTGCTCCAGACCATGCTCGGCGAGTTCGATGAGGGACGCTCGAAGAGCTACTGCTGTGCGGCCTGCGCCCTGCTGCCGCTCGACGAGTTGGAAACGGCGGTGGGCAAGGCTCGGAAAGAAGTCGAAGCGGCCGGCATCCCTGGCGAGGATAAGAAGAGCCGCGCCGGCGTGCTCCACCGGCTGCTCGATGCCGCGGCGGAGCGGCTCGGCGTCAGCCTGAAGCTGCGGAAGGGCTGAAGCTGCGGCAACGGCGACTTGACAAACCTGTTGACGACTGTCTAGCATTACCGGCCATAGCTGAATACGACAAAGGCTTCGAACGGGACTAGTAGGTCCCCAGGCGGGTCTCAGAGAGCCGGGTAAGGTGTGAGCCGGCGGCCGCGCGGGGAGTGAATGGACCCGGGAGCCGCAGACCGAAAGGCATCGCCGAGTAGGAACTGCCGGAAGGGCACCGTTAGCAGAGCCCAGGGTATAGCCCCCGCAACGGGCGGTACCTGACAAGAGGTGGCCGTGCTGTTCCATGCACGGTCAACCAGGGTGGCACCACGAAGGGTCAAGGCCCCTCGTCCCTAGGGACGAGGGGCCTTTTGTGTTCCCGGAGCAAGAGAAGGAGGACTGGAGATGTACTACCCGGCTATCGAGGAAGTGCGACGCTACGCGAGAGGAGGGGCGTGGGTGCCCGTCTGGCGCGAGGTCGTCGCGGACCTCGAGACGCCGGTATCGGCGTTTCTGAAGGTTCACCGCGACGGCCCGTGCTTCCTGCTCGAGAGCGTCGAGGGCGGGCAGCGACTGGCCCGCTACAGCTTCATCGGCACCGAACCGTACCTGGTTCTCACCGGCCGGCACGACGATGGCGAGGAGCCGCTTGCCCGACTGGCGAGGGAGATGGAGCGGCACAAGGTTGCTCATATCCCTGGCCTGCCGAGGCTGTGCGGTGGGGCGGTCGGCTACCTCTCGTACGAGACGGCCGCGCGTTTCGAACGTCTCCCGGTTCAGGCGAGCGACCCGCTCGGGCTGCCCGAATCCTGCTTCATGTTCGTGCACACGATGCTCATCTTCGATCACGTGACGCACCGCATTAAAGTCCTGAGCCACGTGAATCCCTCTGGCGATGTTGTGGGCGCGTACGCGGCGGCCGTTGCGCGCATCGAAGCGCTGGCAGCCCGAC
>CAZOSR010000295.1:0-2304 GCA_964582445.1 uncultured Coriobacteriaceae bacterium
CCGCCGACAAGGACCTGGTGGTGGCCGTCACCAACAACGTGGGCGATGCGGTGCTTACGCCGATCCAGGGTGGCGCGGTGATCACCGCCGCCAAGTTCGCATGGGATGTGAAGGGGGGTTGGGAGCTCGGCGACACGGCGATGAAGGCGTGGGACATCACCGACCCCGGCGCCGATCCGCTCATCGCGCAACTTCGTGACCTGGAGGTCCCGCGCGACCTCTCCGCCCCCGTTGAGCAGGCGATCGTGGAAGCGAAGCTCAAAGGCGCCCGCGTGGCAGTGTCCGGAGCCGACCCAGGACTTGACCCGGGCGAGGTGGACGCTGCGGCTACCCAGATCGTCGTGGATGCCGCGACATCGGGGAGCACACCGGCAACCGGCTCCGACCCCTACCGGAATCACTGGGTCGATGGCGCGATAGCGCAGCATCTCGGCTGGACGCCCCCCGACGATGCTGCAGTGTCGGACGGCGGCACGGATAGCGATGCCACCGGCGATGACAGCGCCGGTGGGGAGACTCCTGCGGACGGGTACGACGGGGAGACCCCGGCGGTCGTTGACTCCGGCGATTGGATCAAGTTCCTGTTCTCTGCTCCGGGGACCTACTGGCCTGGCCCGGTTAGCGCGAGTGTCGCAGAGACCGCGATCCGTGAGACCGCCCAGGCGTTCCTCGGCATGCAGCCGGGCACGACCATACAGATCCTCGCGATCGGCCCTACCGATGGCCAAAGCGGTGCGTGGCCGGTGCGTTTCCGCATGATCGGGCCCGAAAGCGACGGCAACGGCATCGTGTTCCTCACGTTGGTCTACGCTTCTGAAGACGGCTACTTCGCGTCGCCGATCTTCATGCCCGATCCGATCGGCGGGGCACGAGCGGCTCTCTCCCGGTGAAATGAGGATGCCCCGCACGAGGCGGGGCATCCAGTCGGTAAGGCATCGAGTCGTGGATGCTACACCACGCCCGTGAGCCCGAGCCGATCCACGGTCTCTTCGGTGGGGAGGCCGTTCTCGAGGTCCCACCCCATTGCCGCGTAGAAGCTGTCGAGCGAGACCCGAAGGTCGGCAACCTGACCCTCTCCGCGCCCGTCGGGCGCCGGCTCGCTCGTGATCCGCCTGGGCAGCGTGTCATCGGCGCGTGTCAGCCCGAAGCGGGCGTTCACGAGCCGCTCGAGGTTGATGACCCGTTCGGCCGCGCCCAGCATCTCCCCCACGCTCCACTCGCGACCGGTGGCCGCCGAAAGAGCGGCCGCCCACGTTGAAGGCTGCACGGCGAGCGTGATCACCGAGAACAGACATACACCGAGCAGGTTGGTGGCCATCGAGAACTCCATGAAGGGCTTCACCCACTGCTGGTTGTCGTCGTCGAGGAAGTCAACGTCGTATGTGAGGCCGAGCTCCTCGTTGCGGTAGCCGAAGGCGTCCACGACCGATGCGTACGGACGCAGGTGGTCCGCGCCGCGCGGTGAGACCGCGTGGCTGATGCCTTCGCCTTTGCTCGCCCGCACTCCGCAACTTGCCAGCTCCACCCCCTTCACCTCAAAGGTGTAGTCGGCCGCATCGCCACCGAGCGCGGCGCCAGCACGCCTCGAACCGTCGGCCAGCAGGTTGCCGAGGCCTTCACGGTGCGCGATCTTCTCCAGCAGCGCGGGGAACACTTCGCCGTTGCCCCATGTGAGGTCGAAGCCATCGGCGGCCTCGGCGTCGAGGATGCCCTTCTCGTGCCACTCCATGGCGATGGCGATCACCTGTCCGGCTGCGATCGTGTCGAGCCCCAGGTCGTTGCACAGGTGACCGGCCTTGACCACTGCGTTGAGATCGGTGCAGAAGCACTTGGCTCCGAACGCGCCGAGCGTCTCGTACTCCGGGCCGCCGCCGGTCTCTCCAGCATACGGACCGGTCTTGATGGTGGTGACACGCCCGCATGCCACCGGGCACGCGTAGCAGGCATACGGCTTCACATCGAGGTTCGCGTGGTACGCCGCGTGGCCGAGCGTCTCGATCGACTCGGGGAATGTCGTGCGACGCCAGTTCTGCGTGGGCAGGATGCCGAGTGCGCTGATCGAGTCATAGAAGCTCGGCGTGCCGTACGGTTTGAGCTCATCCTTCACGAACTCCTCGGCCAGGAACTCCTCACGGGCCTTCCTGGACGCCTCCTTGAGCGCATCTGGGTCTGCGATTGGAAGCGGCTTCGTGCCGCGGACGGCAAACGCCTTGAGTCCCTTGGCGCCCATCGCGGCTCCGCCACCACCCCTGCCGGCTGCTCGCTCGGTGTCGGTCATGATCGACGCGAACATCACGCCGTTCT
>CAZOSR010000296.1:0-2298 GCA_964582445.1 uncultured Coriobacteriaceae bacterium
GCGCTACGAGCGCGCCCAGACCAAGCACGAGGAACGGGAGGCGCCACTCTGTTGCGGCGGTGGGGTCGGTGCCCGCGCCGTTCACGGCCTCGAGGACGTTCCCGAAGACGAGCGGCGCCACGATGGTGAGTGAGAAGCCAGCCGCCGACTGCAGTCCCAGCGCGAACGAGCGGCGCTCCGCACTGACCAGCTCCGTCAGCCCCGCCTTGTAGATGCCCGAATCGGCGATAACCCAGAAGCCGAGCCACAGGCCGACGAGCACGACCAGTTCCACCGGCTTTCCGAAGAGAAAGCCGAAGAGGCACTGCACCGTCAGGCTGCAGAGCGAAGCGATGAGGATGGTCTTGAGGCGGCCGAGCCGGTCGGAGAGCGACCCGACTGCCCACACGGCGGGCACGCCGGCGAAGATGACCAGCGCCGAGAGCACACCGCCGATGGATACGGTCTGCGCCTCGCCGAAGCCGGCGTTGAACAGGTTGGCCATGTAGTACGGGCCGATCCAGCCCCAGAAGGCGTACAGCTCCCACATGTGCCCCATGTAGGCGAGCGAGATGAGCGCCTGCGCCGTTCGCAGAGTCCGTTTCGAGCCGCCCCGCACCGAAGGACCGAACCCGTTCGCGGCCGCGGTTCGAGGCGCGGCAGCCCCGGCTTCATCCGGCGGCCGGTCGTGCACGAGGAAGAAGACGATTATGGCTGCTACGAAGACGGGGACGGATGTGCCAAGCATGCCGGCGCGCCAGCCGTGGCTGGCGGCGAGGGGGGCGGCGACCAGATAGCCGCCGGCATAAGCGGCGGTCAGGGCGGCGGTGTAGGCGCCGATGGCTCGCCCGCGCTGCTTCGGAGGGAACCAGGTGGAGAGGAAGGCCATGCCCGGAGCGTAGATGGCGCCGCAGGAAAGGCCGACGGCCAGCCTCAGTACGAGGATGCTCGTGAAGTCGCGCGCCAGGAAGAGAAATGCGGTGGAGGAGAGAGCCGCAAAGAGCGTCGCCCATGCGACTACCCTCCTGGGACCGACACGGTCGGCCAGCCAGCCGGTGGAGACGACGACGAGGACGTAGCCGACCTGAAAAGCGGCGAGGATGGCGCCCATCTGCGCGGCGCTCAGCCCGAACTCCTGGACCATGTACCGGGAGACGGCTGAGAAGCTGTACCAGGGCATGTAGCCCAGCAGCATGGCGAGGCTCATCAGCGCGAGGACGCGCGTCTTCGTCTGTCGCATCGCTTCTCCTGGCCCTGCCGGGCGCCGCGGGTGTTCCGGCGATAGTAGCCGGGTGCGATGGCGAAGTAAAGGTATCAGGCGGCGCGGCGCGGGCGAGCCGGCCCCTGCCGCGACTTGAACCGGCTGGCTGCGGACCGGTACAATGTCGCGCTGGCTTTCCTGCTCCCTGCCCCTGTGGCATCGGGAAGCCACACCCCTCAGACGTTTGGCTGCTGGAGCAGAGCCGGCGGTGGCATCGCACACAGGCTGTCTCGGGGCGAGAAAGCCGCAATGAGGGGCCGCAATCCCTGAGTCCGAAGTCGGTGCGGTGACGGTGGTGTCCCGTACGTGGTGGGCGGCGACGCCGAAGGAGGTGCTGAGTGGCAATCGTGATTCGGACGCTCTTCAACAATCAGACGTGGCGCGCGCCCTGCGTTTCCCCCGGCAAGGACGAGCGCTGCGCGCTGTGCTTCGAGGATGGCCGTGTGCCCCGTGCTCCCAGGAAGGATGACGCGGTCTGCAGCGGCTTCTGCTGGGAGCGCGACCTCTGCTCCCGGCACGAGTGGCCGTGCACGCCTCAGGGGAACACGTTCGGCGACCGAGTGCAGACGGGCGACCAGGTCTTCCTCGTACATCGCGAACCGGGCGGACGCTACACCATCTGGGGCTACACGCACGTGTTCTCGGTCGAGCGGCAGCCGCGCAACATCGGGGACGGAAACCGCATCGGGTATGCCTTTCTCAAGCTGGATGATTTCGCTCCCCTGTCGGCGGAGACCCGGCCCCGTGGCCTCTCGGCGGAGGAGCTGGTAGGCGCCCAGTGGGGCCAGGGCTGCTACCGCTACCTGGACATCGCCGAGGCCGAGCGCTTCGAGCAACTTCTGGAGGACCGGCACGGGATAGGGTAGGCTCGTTGACCGGCAGCCCGAGCCGGGGTTCTCTCCTCGCCGCCGGAATGCGCGCGGAACGCCTTGTCGCGGGTGCCTGCTCTATTGATTTCCCCTATGGGCGAGCGTACTTTTGTACGCAGGGGGTGTGAGGGATGTCTTCCAGCTTCGAGCCTATCGTTGCGACCTCTGGCTCAACCAAGCCCGCGCGCC
>CAZOSR010000297.1:0-2297 GCA_964582445.1 uncultured Coriobacteriaceae bacterium
GCGCCAGGCCGCAGACGCGCTCGGCGGTGATCGGGTTGCGCTTGTGCGGCATCGCCGACGAACCCTTCTGGCCTGCGGTGAACGGCTCCTCGGCCTCGATGGTGTCGCTCTTCTGCAGCGCGCGGATCTCGGTGGCGATCCACTCGGCGGTGGCCGCCACGGTAGCAAGCACGCCGAGCACGTGCGCGTGACGATCGCGCGCGATCACCTGGGTGGACGCCGGATCGGGCACGAGGCCGAGCTTCTCGCACACGTACGCCTCCACGTGCGGGTCGATGTTGGAGTAGCTGCCCACCGCACCTGAGATGGCGCCCCACGCGCACGAGTACTCGCGCGCCGCGATCAGGCGCTGCTCGGCTCGCTTGAGAGCCTGCGCCCAGGCGGCCCACTTCATGCCGAAGTACATCGGCTCGGCGTGGATGCCGTGCGTACGCCCCACGCAGAGCGTGTCGGCGAACTCCGCCGCGCGGCGAACGCAGATGCGCCCAAGGCGACGGATGTCCTCGATGATGATGTCCTGCGCCTGCGTCATCTGGTAGCACAGGGCGGTGTCGCCGAGGTCGCTCGACGTCATGCCGTAGTGCACCCAGCGACTGGGCTTGGGGTCGTCCGCTCCGAGACCGGCGTCGATGTGCTCGGCCATGTTGGTGAGGAACGCGATGACGTCGTGATTGAGCGTGGCCTCGAGCTCATTGATGCGCTCTACCTCGAACGCAGCGCGTTCGCGTATGACGGCCACGTCCTCGGCAGGCATCACGCCGAGCTCGGCCTGCGCCTCGCAGGCGAGGACCTCGATCTCCTTCCAGATCTCGAACTTGTTCTCCAGGTCCCAGATCCGGCCCATCTCCGGGCGGGTGTAGCGCTCGATCATCGTCGGCTCCTCGGCGCGTAGTGTGCAACTGACGGAGGCGGACGGCGCGCGATGAACGCGCTGCACATCCCTCGCCCCCCCGGGCTCACATTATCCCCGAGCGCTGACCGATACGCGAGTGTAGAGGCCGAACGACGTTGCACCCATATGCACGCCTGGAGCCACCGGGGGGAGGCGGCTCCAAGCAACGACTCAGATCAGGGCCCTCTGACCGAGTCACGGACGTGCACAGTCGTGACTACCCTACTGGTGTGGGAATCCCGTGATGCTTGATCGAAACGACACCCGGCGCCAACTTGATGGCTCCGATACGTGCCATCAGACACTCACCGCATCCAACGATGCCCCCGACGGCGAACGTGATGACCGCGCCGGCCACCGCAACGACAGGAAACGCCAGCACTGCTCCCAGCAGGACCTGAACCCACAGCGGTCCGCTCATGGCCAGACACCTCCCCCCACTTCTGGTTGCGACACCCTCCATGATTGACTATCTCCGGAGCGGGACCCCCGGGCATCGTGCACGCGGACGGCATCATGTCACCCGTTGTGCTCGATTCGGCTCATCAGTTCGGGCGATGTCAGTCGGGCGACACCAGTCCGCGGCGCTCCGCCTCGCGACTCGCGCCAACCCGGTTGTGCGCGCCGAGCTTCCGGTAGATCCCCGTGATGTGCGTCTTCACAGTGCTCTCCGCGATGCAGAGCCGCTGCCCGATCTCCTCGGTGCTGAGGCCATCGTGCAAGGCGACAAGCACCTCCAGTTCACGGGATGAGAGCGCGTCGCCGCTCTCATTGAGCGTGAGGTCACGCATACGACGAGCGGCAAGCGGACTGATGAACAGGTTGCCCCGAAGCACCTCACGCACCGCACGCACGACACTCTCGGCCGAATCCTCCTTGTAGAGGAATCCGTCGACTCCCGCCTCGAGCGAGAGCAAGAGATCGGAATCCGCGTGTGAACTAGTGAGAATGACCACACGAATCGATGGGTGGCTCCGCTTGATGCGCGCCGTCCACTCGGCACCAGTGCCATCGGGAAGCTGAGACTCGATTATCAGCACATCGGGGGGCGACCCGCTCTCACATGCGGAGCACAGTCGCTCGCCCGTTGAGAAGGTGCCACCGACCCACAGCCCGTCCTCGCGCTCGATGACCAGGCGCAATCCATCCCTGGTCACAGACTGAGGGTCTGCGAGCGCCACGTGAATCATGGCCGCCCCCGCCCGCCGTTCCTGACCGTCCCCCGTTGCCCGACCCATGTCGCCGCGTATGGACTCTGTACCCGCTCACAGGATTCATAACCCGCAATGTCACAGCCGAGCTCGGCAGCCCCTGCCCCCGGCGTGCTACAATGCCCCACCTGAGGCCCGGATCGAGACGCGACCGCTCGCGCGGCGTGTACCCGAGGGAGCACGAGAGATGAAGC
>CAZOSR010000298.1:0-2281 GCA_964582445.1 uncultured Coriobacteriaceae bacterium
CATCGCGCGGGTCACGCGTCCGGCGACTCGGGACGATAGCGATGTCGTCAAAGCCGTACGCCTGCCGTGCAGTCTTCCCACGTCCGATCTCGATCTCCATGCTGTGCGCCGCCTCTCATGTTCGGTGTCCCCGCGGACACCGCTCGCCGATGTGACAAAAAGACCAGGGTCGGACCCCGCATACCACACGGGCGACACCTGGTCTGATACATGCTACGACGTGGTGGGTGTGAAAGATGCTACCGCTGTCGACCGCCCCGGTAGACGTATTGTAGGGGTTCGGCCGCGCGAGTTGAACACTCCGCGCTATAATGTCCTGGATTCGTGACCCCGACGACGGCCCGTTGTGCCGTCGCCCGACACGAGAGGCCGACCGTAGCCATGATTCGTAGACTTCGGCCCGTGGTGGCGTGCTGCATGCTCATCGCTGCTGCGCTTACCGCGACCGCTCAGGCGCAACCCGCGCACGCCGCACACGTGTTCATCGACCCCGGCCACGGAAGCATCATCATGCCCGGTGGCAGCGTCGACCCCGGCGCGGTCGCTGCCGGATACAAGGAGAAGGACCTCGCCCTCCAGATATCGCTGCGCCTCGCCAGCGAGCTGAGGGCTCGCGGGCACACGGTCACGATGTACCGGACGGGCGACGTCAGGACCGCTCCCGTCGACCGCCTGACATGGCAGTACACATCGGAGACTGACACGTGGGCCTGGCAGAAGGACCCCGCTGCCTGGGACTTCACCGACGGAGCCTCGGACGCTCGCGTACTGGCCTGGAAGCGCAGTGCCCTGCAGGCACGCCCCGATGCCGCCAACGCAGCCGGCGCCGACCTGTTCATCTCAGTGCACCTCAATGCCTATACCACCACGTCGGCAAACGGATACGAGACGTACTCAGCAGCGGCGGACCGGCTTGGAGCGACGCTTGCGGCATCTCTGCAACGAGAGGTGCTCGAAGAGATCCCCCTGCGGGATCGAGGCGTTGCCACGGCTGAGTTCTACGTCCTGCGCTGGTCGCACATGCCGGCCGCACTTGTGGAATGCGGCTTCATCAGCAACGCGACAGATCGTGCGTACGTCACGTCGGTGGCCGGCCAGACCGCCTTCGCCCGCGGCATGGCCGATGGAGTCGATGCGTTCCTCGCCACCGACCCCTACCGCCCGCTGTGGTCCCGCATCGCCGGAGACACCCGCTATGGCACAGCTGCCGCCGTATCACAGGATGGCTGGCCGGACGGCGCACAGACAGTGCTGCTTGCCACCGGGGAGAACTGGCCCGATGCGCTCGCGAGCGCGCCGCTTTCGAAGTCCCTTGATGCCCCCCTGCTGCTGACTCAGACGAGCGTGCTATCGCCTGAGACCAGAGCCGAGATCGAGCGGCTCCGCCCCGAGCAGATCGTCGTGCTCGGAGGCACAGGTGCGGTCGAATCTTCGGTCGCCACCGAGGCCGCGCTCGCCGCAGGCATCTCCGATACTGCGGTCCGCCGCATCGATGGCGCGACCCGCTACGAGACGGCCGCCCTGATCGGAGATGCGGTGGGCGTGCCTGACGACGGGCGAGTGTGCATCGTCACCGGATCATCACCTGCGGATGCAGTGAGCATCGCGGCGTACGCTGGTGCCCGCGAGATACCGATCCTGCTCGCTGAATCCAGCGAACCCGGCACCGCCACCACCGGATTCCTAGACGCCCACGCCGACGCGTGGACCTCAACCCTTATCATCGGCGGTGCCGGCGTGATCTCGGACGAGGTGGCCGCGCTCCTGCCAGCGCCGACGCGACTCGCCGGTGCTGACCGGTACGAGACCAACGCGGTGGTGCTCGACACGCTGTACACCTCACCGACGGCGTTCTACGTGGCGAACGGAGAAGCCTACCCCGACTCGCTCACGGCAGGTGCCCGCGGCACGAAGAATGATGCCGCGCTGCTGCTGGTCAAGCCCAGGACGCTGAGCAATCATACGCGGGAGTACATCGAGAACCACGAGAAGCAGTTCGCGTCGATCACCATGATCGGCGGCACCGGACCACTGCCGTACCTGCACGAGTGGATGATCGACAAGGCGCTTCGCTAGTCCACCGCACGCGATGCCCGGATCCGGATGTCGGCTATACGTTGAAGCGGAAGTGCACCACGTCACCGTCGAGCATGACGTACTCCTTGCCCTCGATACGTAGCTTGCCCGCAGCCTTGGCCGCAGCCTCGCTCGTGAGCTCATCGTAGTCGGCATACGAGATCACCTCGGCCTTGATGAACCCCCGCTCGAAGTCGGTATGGAT
>CAZOSR010000299.1:0-2277 GCA_964582445.1 uncultured Coriobacteriaceae bacterium
TGAGGTGCTGACTATGCTTGTGGTGTTGTTCGAAGGAGATGTGATAGCCCACATCGTGGAGGATCGCGGCGGCCTCGAGTAGCGCGCGATCATCAGCAGCCAACCCCAGCCGCTCACGCAACTGTTCGAACAGCTGCAGGGAGAGCCGGCACACCTGCTCCGCATGAGGAACATCGTACCGGTACTGCGCCCCGAATTCCCGGACCGCCCGCATACGATCCGCCTGCGGCAGCACGCCGCGCTCACGCTCCATGACCTCGAGGATGATGCCCTCACGCATGCCGTGAGCGTTGACGGTCACCTCATCCACGCCGAGCGCCCTGACCACCTCGTCGAGAACGACCACACCGGGAACGATGAGATCGACGCGGCTCGGAGACAACCCCTTCATCCGCTCGCGCTCCTCGCTGGTGCTGGCCACGATCGTGGCTCGCAACCGGTGCAGCTCCCCCGCGCTCATCCTCAGACCATGTACCGACTGCAACACCATGCCCCGCTCGGCGGCGATCATCGCGGCGAGCGTGGTGACCGTACCGCCGGATCCCGCCAGTATCCTTGGTGGCTGCGTGGCGGTGAGCGCACTGTCGAGCGTGACCCGCACGTGCTCGGAAAGGCGACGCCGTGCGCCTTTGGACAGCGGGTCCTCTCCACCGAAGCGGTCTGCAAGAACGACCGCGCCGAGAGGCATCGAGACCACTGAATCAACGGTGGATCCCGTGCCGCGGACCACCTCCACCGACCCGCCGCCGATATCGACAACCGTAAGCTCGCCTTCGATGGCAAGCCCGTCGACCGCCGAGAGCAGGGCGAGCCGGCCCTCGTGCTCGCCGCTGATGACCTCGATCTCCAGGCCGGTCTCCCGGCGCACACGCTCCACGAACTCAGCACCGTTGGACGCCTGCCGCACCGCCGCTGTCGCTACCGCGCGGACATGTGTGGCTTCCCGCTCGCGCGCCAGGCGAACCATGCGGTCGAGCGCCTCGACAGCCGCATCCATGGCCTCGGCAGAGAGCGCGCCCGTCTCGAGCACGCCATGCCCCAGGCGCGCAAAGGCCTTCTCTTCGTCGCGTGTGGTTCTTCGACCAGCGACGGGCGCATCGACGATCATCAGCCGTATCGAGTTGGAGCCGATGTCGATCGCCGCGATCCGCATTCCTATTCCACGCCGCCGAGCGGACCGAGGAGCGCCTCCGCAAGAGCATCGACTGGGTGGGCCGCACTGAGCGATGCGAAGCGCCGGGCTGCATCCTCCCCCGCAGGCGCCAGCGCCGCGAGCACCGCGTCCAGGTCCTTACGACGCACGCCGACGTCTGCAGCCGAGCCGTCGCCCTGCCGCTCCGCTATCACTTCCGCGAACACCTGCGCATCATGCATCTCGCCCAGAGCGTCCTGGAACGCCTTGAGCACCTCGTACAGAAGGTCGAACGCATTTCCGTAGCAGGGGGCGAAGACCTCCACCGCGTAACGGAGTTGCTTGAACGCTATGCGAAGCTGGTGATGCTCAGAGGGGGCTGGCTCGCCGGTGAACGGGACCCATGCGGCACGGACGGCGTCGATCCGGTCCGTGATCGTAGTGCGTGCGATCGCCGACAGCGGTTCGTGTGCGGCCTCGCGGCCACCGACCCGCTCGATATCACGCTCGACTCGGGTGCGTTCAGAATCGAAGCCGAGCTGGGGCAGCACGGCTACAAGGTGCTCGAGATCCCGCTCCCGACGACCCAGCACATACCCGGCAAGGAACGCGGCTGCGCGCTGGCCGTCTGCACCAAGCCCCGGCCGCACCTGCGAGAGCGCATCCACGAACACGTCCGCATCGCGCACAGGGCCGAACGCGCGGGTGAGGCCGCGCACGCGCCGGCGCCATCGGCGAAGTCCGCGGCCATCGTATGCGGGAGCGAGCAGGCGCAGCGCCTCACGGAGACGACGCGAGGCGACACGCAGATCGTGCACGAGATCCGCATCCACCCCGCCCTGGACAGCCCTCGTAAGGTCGATCAGCACGCCGAACCGCATGCGGAGTATCGCCGGCGCGGCCTGGGCGAGCGGCGTGTCCGCGCTCACTCCCGGGATCACGAACCGCTCCTCCATCGCACCTCCTCGGCCTTCCGCTGATGACCCGAGTGTATCCCTCGCGACCCCGGCACGGACACCCCTGGGCATAGCGAGAACAACACCCCCACTCATCGGTGACGCTTGGTGACGTGCCGCCGGGGGTACACACAGGCTACGAGATCAGGGACGCGAAGCGGGACTTCGTGCAAGAGGCGCTCGTGGCGG
>CAZOSR010000300.1:0-2259 GCA_964582445.1 uncultured Coriobacteriaceae bacterium
CGAACAGGACTGTGCATCTGTGGATGTACTGTTACACTGTTCACCACGCTTAAGGGTGCGGGTTCCGCACGATCCAGTCGAGGTTCATCGGGCATCACTCGTGCCCAGGTCGTCCTCATGCATCTCTTGGATCGCACGGCTCTGGAGCCCCCGGCAGAGGAGCGCCATTGATCGAACTGGTCGGTGTCAACAAACACTTCGGGCTTCATCACGTCCTCAAGGACATCAACCTCGAGGTGCCGTCCGGGCAGAAGCTCGTCATCATCGGGCCGTCAGGCTCTGGCAAGTCCACGCTCATCCGCTGTATCAACATGCTCGAGAAGCCGAGTTCGGGCACGGTCACCGTGGACGGCATAGAGGTAACCGCACACCGTGCGCCGATCGCCAAGGTCCGGCAGCAGGTGGCGATGGTCTTTCAGTCGTTCAACCTTTACCCGCATAAGACGGTGCTTGAGAACGTCACACTGGCACCCATCGTCGTCTCCGGCGTGTCGAAGGAAGAGGCGACCGAGTCGGGTCTCGGATACCTCGAGCGCGTGGGTCTGAGTGAGAAGGCGGACAAGTATCCCGCACAGCTCTCGGGCGGCCAGCAGCAGCGCGTGGCCATTGCCCGAGCGCTCAACATGCACCCCAAGATCATGTTGTTCGATGAGCCCACCTCGGCGCTCGATCCCGAGATGATCCAGGAGGTCCTCGAAGTCATCATCGGTCTCGCCCAGGGTGGCATCACCATGATCGTCGTCACGCACGAGATGGGGTTCGCCAAGGAGGCGGCCGACCGTGTGGTGTTCATGGACGACGGCATGATCCTCGAGGATGGGACGCCCGAGCACTTCTTCGAGAATCCGCAGAACGACCGAACCAAGCTGTTCTTGAGCAAGATCCTGCGCTAACCGGCGCCAACCAGGGTTCTCCGGGGCCATTCGTGGTCCCGTGATAGGCCGAATCGACCGCGTGACAACGCATCCCGGGCGCCGCCCGGGGAGAAGGAGGAAGCATGAAGAGATCACCGCTACTGTCTCTGCTTCTCGTGCTCGTGCTCGCATTCGGTGCCTTCGGGCTCGCCGGGTGCGCTGCCGAGGAGCCCGCGGAGGAGCCCGCGGAGGAGCCCGCCGAGGAGCCCGCAGTCGAGCTGCCGGCCGGCGTCCAGGAGATCGCCGATACCGGCAAGCTCCGCGTAGGTGTGAAGGCCGACGTCCCCAACTTCGGCCTGCAGGACGCGGCCACCGGCGAGTACGAGGGTATGGAGATCGACCTTGCGTACGCGCTCGCCGAGCGCATGGGCCTCTCGGCAGACGACGTCGAGTTCGAGGCCGTCACGGCAAAGACCCGCGGCCCGCTGCTCGACAACGGCCAGCTCGACGTGGTCATCGCCACCTTCACCATCAAGCCCGAGCGCCTCGAGCAGTGGAACTTCTCCGACCCGTACTACCAGGACGAGGTCGGTCTGCTTGTGAAGAAGTCTGGCGGCTACGAGAGCCTTGCCGATCTCGATGGCAAGACCATCGGTGTCGCCCAGGGCGCGACCTCGCGCGATGCGGTGCAGGTCGAGGCCGACGCGCTTGGCATCACGGTCGAATTCCTCGAGTTCGCCACCTACCCTGAGATCAACGCGGCTCTCGAATCGGGCCGCGTGGATGCGTTCTCGGTGGACAAGTCCATCCTCTCCGGGTACCTGACCGACGATTCGGTCATCCTGCCGGACGGCTTCTCGCCGCAGGACTACGGCATCGCCACCAAGCTCGGTACGGACGAGCTGCGTGACTTCATCAACGAGATGCTCGTTGAGATGGAAGAGAACGGCGAGATGGACGCACTGCTCGCGAAGTGGAATCTGGGCTGATCGTCCGCGATCAGGTCTGAAACGCGCATGCCAGAGCTGTTCGAGCGAATAGGCTTCCTCCAGTCGGGACCGTTCTCGGTCCCGCGCTGGGAGGCGTTGTTCGCCAACATGGATCTGCTCTGGGAGGGCGCGCTCGTCACACTGCTGGTGGCGTCCCTGGGGCTGGCGCTCGCGCTAGCCCTGGGGACCGTCATCGGCGTGATGGGATCCTCGCACTTGAAGGCACCACGTGGCCTGGCGCGGGCGTACGTGGAGTTCTACCAGAACACCCCGCTCCTTATACAGGTGTTCATGATCTTCAACGCGCTGCCGATCCTCTTCACCGGCATGTTCATCCCGGTCGTCACCATCGGCATCCTCGGCGTGGGCATGTATCACGGCGCGTACATTGCCGAGGTCGTCCGCGCGGGGATTCA
>CAZOSR010000301.1:0-371 GCA_964582445.1 uncultured Coriobacteriaceae bacterium
CGGGAAGCTGAGAGGCGGGAACGCCTACTTGCTGGCGGATGTGCGGCTGACGCTTATCGACACGGGCATGCCCGGCGGCGCCGCGCGCGTGCTGAGCTTCATCAGGAACCTCGGTAGAGACCCAGGCGAGCTTGACTACATACTCATCACCCACGGGCACATCGACCACGCCGGCGCTGCGGCGGAGCTGCGGCGCCTCACGCGCGCGAAGGTCGTGGCGCATCGGAACGAAGGCGTGCGCACGCCCGACGGAGCCCTGGTGCTCCGCGGCGACCTCAACCACGCGAGCGGCCCGCTGGCGCGGGTGGTGTCCCGACTCGGCAGGTTCGAGCCGTGTCCTGTCGATGTGGCCGTGAGTGATGGCGACCTCT
>CAZOSR010000301.1:381-2259 GCA_964582445.1 uncultured Coriobacteriaceae bacterium
GTGAGGGTCGTCCACACGCCGGGGCACACCCGCGGCAGCATCTCCTTTCTGCTTGAGGAGCGGGGAGTCCTCTTCGCCGGCGATGCAATCATCAGCAACCGGGACCGGCTCAGCCGGCCGCTGCCGTTCGGAACCGACCGCGCGGAGTCGGAACGGTCGCTCGCGAAGCTGGCGCAATTGACGTTCGGGGTTTGCTGTTTCGGCCATGGGCCGGCTGTGACGTCGAATGCAAGCGAGGCGGTGGCGGCCCTCGCCGCCAGCCCGCCGAAGACGGCCCTCTGGCAACGGATCGTGTTTCGACGCGGCGACCTGGCTCGGTTCGGCGTGCGCATGTTCAAGGAGTGACGCATGAGGCTGTCGCGTCTCGGTCTCGCTGTCGTGGGGGAAGCGCGACAGCGGTGCTCATGGGATACAGACGATAGGACGGAAGGCTGAAGCTGCGGACGACAGTCTTGAGGAGGAGCGTGTTTGGTCAGATGGTTCACAAGAGATGCTGGTACTCGGATGTTGAAGATGTGAACTGTGTCCACGGGCGCACGCGATACGAGCGGAACGGGCCTGCCCGGGCGATGGAGGCGACGGGGGAGGCGCTCTCCTGGGCGTTCGTTCGGGTGACCTTGCCCGTCGCTGAGATGTTCGACGCCTGCGACCGGCTGCGTCGGCGACGTCGCGCCGGGCGCGCCGTGGCGCGGCAGGCCGCCCTCCGCGGAGCGTGAATGATTCGTCCCGAACGTTGCAGCGGGCTCACGCGCTCTGGCAGTCGGCCGGGCACGTAGGTGGATCTGGTACTTCTGAGACTCAGGAGGTGGAACGATGGTGACCCGAATCTGGCGCGCAACGGCTACCGCTGACGGCGCGAAGAAGTACCGGCAACACTTCGAACACAACGTGATGCCTGAGCTAAAGGCCCTGGCGGGCTTCCGGCAGGCGTACCTGCTCACGCGAGAGCGTGGCGGCGCCGTGGATATCGAGGTACATACTCTCTGGGAATCGCTCGACGCCATCCGGGCTTTCGCCAGTCCTGACGTCGAAGCGGCGGTTGTCGAGCCGCAGGCGCAGGCAGTCCTGAAAGGCTACGACCGGACGGTCACGCATTTCTGCACGCTGGCGTATCTGCCGTAGCAGGATGCGCCGCAAGCGGCGCGATGCGGCGGTCGTGGCGCCCTCGGGAGGCACGGGGGAAGGCCCGGGCCTTCCTACTTCGTCAGCAGCGTGGCGAGCTCCTTCGCGTACGTCCTTGTTCGCTCGAGCTCCCCTTCCAGCAGCGGTCCCTTCATCTCATGCACCGCCGCCTTCAGCACCGGCGCGAGTTGACTGAGCTTCTTCTCCCTGAGCTTCGTGGCTATCTTCTCCGCCGCGCTGTACTCGCTCTTCTGCATGTTCTCGGGGTTCTCGGTATCGAAGGCCGCGAACGGCTTGCCCGCCCATTCGCTCTCCTTGACCTTGCCCAGGAAGCTCTTGACCGTGAAGCTCATGGTGCCGAACCTGGTCGGTGAGCCGAGCACCAGGAAGTCGTAGTCCTTGCCTCTCAGCTTCTTCACGTCCTTCACGTGGAAAGTGTCCGCCTCGACTCCCGACTGCTTCAGCCCTTGAGCGATTGCCTCGGCCACGGCCCTGGTGTTGCCGTGCGACGTGTCGTAGATGACGATTCCCTTCATGCTCACACGACCTCCTGCCCTGGACGGGCTGCTATTTCTTCGCGGCTGCTCCAGCCGCGCTCTCCATTCCGCTTCCGGCCGAGGCCCGCGTCAGGACCGTTTGACCGTTTGCCGCGCGACGAGGTCGGCCAGGCCGCCCGCCAGCTTCCTCAACGGGTCCAGCGATGTTGGGTGATAGTAGTCGGACGTGAACCAGCCCTTCTCGGCGTAGTAGCGGTAG
>CAZOSR010000302.1:0-2250 GCA_964582445.1 uncultured Coriobacteriaceae bacterium
GAAGACCGGCAACGGCCTGGCGCTCGTTGCGGACATGACGCGCGGTGTGCGCACCCCGCTCGACCAGCGCGTGTGGGTGGAAGGCAACCTCTCAGTCGACTACGGCAGCGACCTGCAGCAGTCCACCAAGCCGTTCGGTCTCATCTTCGATCCAGGTGAGATGGCCGAGGCGTTGAAGATACCGCTGGAGGACATCTCTCTCTGCGTCAATACCTTCGGCCACGAGATGCTCGATCCGAAGCCGTTCGAGGTGGCGGTCTTCCCGTATGCGCAGCATTTCGTCACCACGACGTATCCCACTGCGACGTCGATGCGGACGGCCGAGGACCTCGAGCGCGCGGTGGATGAGATGAACGACAAGCTCGGAGCCACCGGAGAGAACGTGTGCGACACGTGAGGATCGCCTGTATCGGAGATAGCATCACCCACGGGACGTTCGTGTGGCGGCGAGGGGTGAATGCATACCCCGTGCAGTTGCAGGAGATGCTCGGGGACGGGCACGACGTGCGCAACTTCGGCGTGAACGCACATGCTGCACAGAGGGCCGCCGACTTCCCGTACTGGGACAGCACGGCGTTTGCCGAGAGCACCGCGTTCGCACCCGACATCGCGCTCATCATGCTCGGCACCAACGACTCAAGAGGCGACAACTGGAGAGGTCTGGCTGCGTTTGCCGAGGACTACCGGGACCTGGTCATACACTACCGTTCGCTCGAATCACGGCCAGCCGTGTGGTTGCTCACGCCTCCCGCGCTGTTCCGGCTCGGTCGGCGCAGCAAGATCCGCTACGGCATGGACGAGCAGGCGCTGACCGAGATGTGCGGCGCGATCACCGATATAGCGCGCGATCTCGGCTGCGGCCTCATCGACATCAATGCGATCACCTCGCAGCACCCTGAGGCGTTCCGGTTCGACGGGGTGCATCCGGGGACTGCCGGACAGACACTCATCGCCCAGGCGGTGTTCGAAGCGCTGACCGGGAGCATCGAGCCTCAGGAACGAGGGGGCACGCATGAGTAGCACACTCGATGGCAAGGTCGTGGTGATCACGGGCTCGACTCGCGGCATCGGCCGGGCGATGGCCGAGGCCTGTGCCGATGCGGGTGCCACCGTGGTGGTGAGCTCTCGCACGGCGAGCGCGGTGGATGAGACGGTGGCGGCGCTCAGGGACCGCGGCGCGCAGGCTTCAGGGGTGCCGTGCGACGTGGCCGATCCCGCCGCCCTAGAGGCGCTGCTGGCGCACGCCATCGAGGCGTACGGCGCCGTGGACGTGTGGGTGAATAACGCCGGGATCTCGCTTGGCCTGCGCACTCACATCGACACATCACCCGAGGAGATCCGCGCGATCGTGGACATCAACCTCACCGGCACGATGCTGGCGTCCAGGATGGTGGTGCCGTACTTCATCGAGCGTGGCGGCGGCGTGCTCATCAACGTATCCGGTCGCGGTGGCAGGGGAGACGCTGCGGCGTACACGGCTGCGTACGCCGCCACCAAGGCGGGCGTGATGGTCTTCACCCGGAGCCTCGCGGCCGAGCACAAGGACGATCCCGTCTCCATCCTCGTCTTCATGCCAGGAATGGTGGACACTGACTTCTACGGCGCCGACATGGCCGTGACGCCGGGCCTGGAGCCGATCGTGGACAACGTGCGCATCGTGCTCGACGCCATCGGCACGCCTATCGAGGCCGTGGGACCGGCGCTGGTGGACGCCGCCTGCGTGGCGCCGGGCAAGGGGTCGGGCGAGGTGCACCGTGCCGGAAGCGCCGTCCGGGGGATGCTCGGCGGCTTCAAGCTGGTATGGGCGCGCCTCACGGGACGTATGAAGCCGATGTAGCCTCCTGGCGCAGACTCCGTTTGCGAGGGGTCAGTCCGTCACGGCGGCGTTGTTGTAGGTGTAGATCTCGTCCTTGTACTTCACGGCGGAGATCTCCTCGCCGTTCTCAAGCGTGACGGTTGCGTGGATCAACTCCTCGTCACGGGCGTTCGTGATGCCGTGGCTGTTGAGGATCATCTGGTCGGCCATGAGCTGTGCCTCGTGCGGCACGACTTTGACGTCCACGGACGTGACCGGAACGCCCTGCTCTTCGAAGGACTGCTTGAACTCCGTCTCGAGCCCACCACCACCTCCGCACCCGGAAGCGGCTAGCGCCAGAAGACCCGCGATCAGAACGACGATGGCGACCCGCACTGCCCTGCGCATGCAGTACCTCCTCGGTGGAAGCCCAGACGAACGATCTGTGTGGTCCG
>CAZOSR010000303.1:0-2236 GCA_964582445.1 uncultured Coriobacteriaceae bacterium
CAAGGCCGACTACATCAAGGACTAGGAGGTGCTCACCGATGACCCCACTCGACCGCACCGCTGAGCTCATGACCGACGATGACATCATCGAACTGACCCTGCGCGTGGGGACGATCCTCGTCCCCACCGACGGCTCGGCGACCGCCGTGGAGGCGACGAAGGTGGCGATCGGGCTCGCCAAACGCCTCGGCTCCGATATCGTGGCGCTCTACGTCTCGCCCGGCCGCATCGAGGAGCCGATCGAAAGTGCGGAGATCGAGCAACTCGAGGGTATCAAGCACTCAAGCGCCGGGCTCGACGTGGCCTCGCGGCTGGGGATGCGCAACGGCGTCAGTGTCCGGACTCTCCACCGCGAAGGCGCCATCGGCCGCGAGATACTCGACGCGGTCGACGAGCTCGGCGCGCAGTTGATCGTGATGGGCACCGAGGGCCGGACTGGCCTGAAGCGCTTCACGCTCGGCTCGGTTGCCCAGTCCGTCATGAAGGAGGCTCGTATCCCGGTCCTCGTCGTCCGGCACGGCTCCACCGAGTTCTGCATGCCGCCGCGCATGTAGCGGCACGGCCGCAACCTGCAAGGTACGGTGGGCGCACGACCCCCTCGTCGTGCGCCCACCGTCTGCTGTTCACCGACGGCAGACGCCTGTCCACGATCATCGGCCGCATCCCGCTTGCCGAGTGGTTCTGCCGTCCACCCTGAGCATCCCCCTTCCCTCTACGCCCCGGTCCCGCAGATGCGCCACACTGCTTCTTCAACGCCCCAGGCCGTATCGCGCGACACGCGAATCGGCAGAGGACGGCCGCATCTGGCGCACGAAGGGACACGATGACACCGACACACGCCACGACCACGCGACGCGCATGGACGGTCACGCTCGCCGGCCTCGGCATCAACCTCGCTCTCGGCGTGCTCTACTCGTGGAGCATCATCGCCAAGGCCCTCGTGGCCGAGTGGGGGTGGAGCACCGGGACGGCGAGCGTCCCCTACGCGGTCGCCGTCGGGACGTTCGCGATCACGATGGTCTTCGCCGGGCGCGCGCAGGACCGCTTCGGGCCGAGGATCGTGGCGACGGCAGGCGGTGCCCTCGCGGGTGCCGGCCTTATCATCTCGGGCCTCGCGGGTCCGGACGCCCTCTCGCTCGTGGTGCTCGGGTTCGGTATCGTGACGGGTATGGGCATCGGCCTCGGCTACGCCGCTACGACACCTGCGGCCATCAAGTGGTTCGCCGCCGAACGCAAGGGACTCATCACGGGCCTCGTCGTGAGCGGCTTCGGCCTTGCGAGCGTGTACATTGCGCCGCTCACCGCCGCGCTGCTGCGCGGCATGGGCATCGGCGGCACCTTCACCACGCTCGGCATCGTGTTCGTCGTCCTTACGGTCGCGCTCGCGCAGCTGATCGCCAATCCGCCTGCGGACTACGTGCCAGCACCCGCAA
This sequence comes from uncultured Coriobacteriaceae bacterium, assembly GCA_964582445.1. Classification (GTDB taxonomy): domain Bacteria; phylum Actinomycetota; class Coriobacteriia; order Anaerosomatales; family Anaerosomataceae; genus Anaerosoma. Next base: position 1,434 of record CAZOSR010000303.1, read on the forward strand.
AGGCGCGGACAAGCGCGACCGGCAGCCCCACCGGCGCCATGACCAGTGCCGCTACCTTGGCTGGCACGGCTCCGGTTCCCCGCCAGTACACGTGGCAGGAGATGGTGCGCACACCCCAGTTCGTGCTCCTGTGGCTCATGTACGCGTGCTCGGCCTTCGCGGGTCTCATGATCATCGGCCACATGGCCAAGATCGCCGCTGCGCAGCTGAGCGGAGCCGAGCTCGGCTTCCTGCTGGTGGCCGTGCTTGCCGTGGGCAACGCGGGCGGCCGGATCGTGGCCGGGATCATCTCGGACCGCATCGGTGGACTCCGCACGATGCTCATCGTGTTCGTGGCACAGGGCGTCCTGATGCTTGTCATGCCCCGCATCGGCGCCCCGATCGCGCTCGCCCTCGTTGCGGCGTGCGTGGGCTTCTGTTACGGCGCCAATCTCTCGGTGTTTCCGTCCACGACGGCGAGCTTCTTCGGCACCAGGAATCTGGGCGCGAACTACGGCCTGGTATTCACTGCCTGGGGCGTGGGTGGCGTGTTCGGCTCGATGACAGCCGGCCGCATCGTGGACGCCACCGGCTCCTATACCGGCGCGTTCGTCATAGCGGCGGTCCTCTGCGCCATGGCGGCGCTGCTCTCGCTGGCTGCGAAGGCGCCGGAGACAGAAGCGGCGCGCAAGTCCACCAGACCGGCACAGGGACACGCAGACGCCGAATCGGCATAGAGGGCGAAGCCCGCGCGACACGCCGATGATCGGCACAACCGCGCGCCGAGGCGACCGCTCTTAGGGGCGTCCTCCGGTCTTGGTGCG
>CAZOSR010000304.1:0-2236 GCA_964582445.1 uncultured Coriobacteriaceae bacterium
TCACCGGCCTCGGCCTGTCGATTCCCGCAGGCCTGAACGCATACATACCGTTGCTCGTCGTCGCGATCGCGCAGCACTTCGAGTGGCTTGAGTTGAAGGAGCCCTTCGGTATTCTCGGCGAGTGGTGGATGATCGCCGTCATCGCCGTGCTGCTGGTGGTGGAGATCGTTGCCGACAAGGTTCCCGCCGTCGACCACGTGAACGACGCCATCCAGAGCTTCGTGCGGCCGGCTGCTGGAGGCATCGTGGCGGTCGCCGCTGCCGGAAGCGCTGTGGACGTGAGCCCCTGGCTGCTGGTGCTCGCCGGCGTAGTGCTCGCGGGTGGCGTGCATGCGGTGAAGGCCACGGCCCGTCCTGCGGTGAACGTGACGACTGCCGGTGTCGGCACACCAGCGGTGAGTGCTGCCGAGGATGCCGGCGCGCTCGTGCTTTCGATCATGGCGCTCGTGGCACCGGTGATCGTCATGTTCGTGGCCGCTGGCGTGGTCTACTCCCTGTGGCGGCTCTGGAGGCGCTATCGTGGCACCGGGAGTGTCGTAGCGGGGCCGTAAGGGGGCCGAGGATGACGCTCGATCCTGACGAGCTGCTGCAACTCAAGCGCAATCTTCAGGCGGACGATCCTGCCCTCAGGGACGCCGCCGTCCAGCAGATGCCCGCGGTGGTGGCGAAGAGCGTCTTGCCTGCGCTCGCCGAAGCGCTTCGCTCGGATTCGGTTGAGGTCCGCCGCCAGGCGCTGCTCCTGCTCGGCCGTCTTGGCGACGTGGATCACCGCGTGCTCTCTGACGCGATGTCGGTGATCAGTGAGCAGCGGGGAGCACGCGCGGCTCTTGAGGGGTTCCTGGACGATAGCGATCCCGACGTTCGCCGCATCGCCGCAGACATGCTCGAACCGGCCTCCGGCTCGTGACAGAGTGCCCGGCTGGCTGGCGGTGCATCTTCCTGGCGTCATCACGCGGAGATGTTCGTCGTGCTATCCTTTCCGCGCACCTCACCCGACTTCAGCGAGGACGTGGAACTCCGGCATGAGCGACAGTCACTGTGGCGACGACTGGATCCTGACCGAACGGCCCGACCACATGGAAGAGGAGTGCGGCGTCTTCGGCGTTTATGCCAAGGGGGAGGATGTCGCGAGGCTCACCTACTTCGGCTTGCACGCGCTCCAGCACCGCGGCCAGGAGTCGGCCGGCATCGCCGTCGCTGACGGTCACAGCCTGATGGTGGTGAAGAATCTCGGCCTCGTGGCGCAGGTCTTCACCGAGAGCGACCTCGACTCGTTGCAGGGCGATCTCGCCGTCGGGCACACGCGCTATTCCACGACCGGCGCCTCCAAGAAGTGGGAGAATGCACAGCCGATGATCTCGGCGATCGGCCCCAACACGATCGCGCTTGCGCACAACGGGAACCTCGTCAACACCGCCTCCCTTCGCCAGCAGCTCCAATCACTTGGCGTGAACTTCCGCTCGACCACCGACTCCGAGGTGATGGTGCGGCTGGTGGACCACTTCACCCAGCAGCACGATTCCATTCGCGGCGGCATACGCGACGCGATGCGGCTCATGCGCGGCGCGTACTCGGTCGTGATGATGTCCGAGCAGGCGCTCTATGCGTTTCGCGATCCCAACGGGGTGCGTCCGCTCTGCATCGGCAGACTGCCGGGAGATGGCGGGTGGGTCTTTGCCTCCGAGACCTGTGCGCTCGACATCATCGGCGCGGAGTTCGTGCGCAATGTGAACCCCGGAGAACTCATCCGCGTGAAGGACGGCGTGCTTGAGGCGGAGCAGGCCGTGCCCGCCGAGAAGCGCAGCTTGTGTGTGTTCGAGTTCGTCTACTTCGCGCGTCCCGACAGCGTGATCTCGGGTCGCTCCGTGTACGAGTCCAGGCGTGAGCAGGGGATGAAGCTCACCGGAACAGCACCGGTGGATGCCGACCTTGTCATCGGTGTGCCCGACTCGGGTATCCCGGGCGCGGTCGGCTACGCGGAGAAGAGCGGGATCCCGTACGGCGAGGGCCTGGTCAAGAACCGCTACGTGGGCCGCACGTTCATATCGCCCACGCAGTCGATCCGCCAACAGGGCATCAGGCTCAAGTTGAACCCGCTGCGGCACATCATAGAAGGCAAGCGACTGGTCGTGGTCGATGACTCGATCGTTCGCGGCAACACATCGAAGAAGCTCGTACAGTTGCTTCGCGATGCCGGAGCCGCTGAAGTGCACATGCGGCTGACATCGCCTCCGGT
>CAZOSR010000305.1:0-2236 GCA_964582445.1 uncultured Coriobacteriaceae bacterium
GGGACTGCCACGGACAGCCGATCGAGCACCAGGTGGAGAAGAATCTCGGGCCCGAGAAGATGGCCGCGATCGGGCAGGCCAAGGTACGCGAGCTCTGCCGCGAGTACGCGCTCAAGTTCGTTGACGTGCAGCGCGAGGAGTTCAAGCGCCTGGGCGTTCGCGGCGACTGGGACGACCCGTATCTCACGCTGAAGCCCGCTTATGAGGCCGGCAACGTCGAGATCTTCAAGAAGATGTACCTGGAGGGGGCCATCCACAAGGGCGCCAAGCCGATCCACTGGTGCATCCGTTGCCACACGGCGTTGGCGGAGGCGGAGATCGAATACGCTGACGAGACATCCGAGTCCATCTATGTGGCGTTCTCGTTCACCGATGCTACCCCTTGGGACGCCGAGGGAGCGGTATCGGTCCTGATCTGGACCACCACCCCGTGGACGCTTCCGGCCAACGTGGCCGTCACGCTCGCCGATGACGCTGACTACGTGGGCGTCAAGCTGGATGATGGGCGCATTCTCGTGATGGCGGAGGCTCTCGTATCCGCCGTTTCGGAAGCCGCTGGATGGGACTCCTACGAGATCGTCGGCCCGCGCGTGAAGGGGTCGGGACTCTCAGGGCTGCACTATGCGCAACCCATCCATGACGGGGTACACGGCGTCATCATCACCGGCGAGCACGTTGAGCTGTCGACGGGTACCGGAGCGGTGCACACGGCGCCCGGTCACGGTGATGAGGACTACCTCGTTGGCGTGAAGTTCGACCTGCCTATGCGTATGCCGGTGCTCGACGACGGCACGTTCGATGCGGGCGGTGGGCCCTTTGCCGGTCTCGGCGTCTGGGATGCCAACCCTCGCATCATCGAGTGGCTCGGGGAGCGCGGCACGCTGGTCGCCTCGTCGAAGATCGCGCACAGCTACCCGCACTGCTGGCGGTGCAAGCAGCCGGTCATCTTCCGCGCCACGGAGCAGTGGTTCGTGAGCATGGATAAGACCGGTCTTCGCAGCAACGCGATGCGCGCCATCGGCGAGGTGGAATGGATTCCCGGTTGGAGCATCAACCGCATGTCCTCGATGGTCGCGGATCGGCCCGACTGGTGCATCAGCCGCCAGCGCGCCTGGGGCGTGCCCATCCCGGTCTTCACATGCGCGAAGTGTGGCGAGACCGTGGCGACCGAGTCGACGTTCGATGCGGTCATCGAGCTCTTCCGCACCAAAGGCGCCGATGCCTGGTTCACCAAGGCGCCCGCCGAGTACCTGCCGGCGGGTACTGCGTGTCCGGGGTGTGGTGCCGGGGTCGCTGATCTGATGCCCGAGGACGACATCGTCGACGTGTGGTGGGAGTCGGGCGTGTCGCATACCGCTGTGCTCGATGCGCGTGACGAACTTCACCGTCCAGCTGAGCTGTACCTGGAGGGTTCGGACCAGCATCGTGGCTGGTTCCAGTCAGCGCTGCTCACGAGCGTAGGCGCGTATGGCATCGCTCCCTACGAGCGTGTGCTGACGCACGGGTTCATTGTCGATGGGGATGGACGCAAGATGTCCAAGTCGCTCGGCAACACGATCTCGCCACTCGATGTCATCGAGAGATCTGGTGCAGACATCATCCGGCTGTGGGTCGCTTCCGCGGACTACGGTCAGGACGTCAACGTATCGCCTGAGATCCTCGAGCGCACGGGTGAGGCCTACCGGCGCATCCGGAACACGTTCCGGTTCTTGCTGTCCAACCTTTTCGACTACGAGCCATCGATGGCAGTCGCATGGGACGACATGCCCGAGCTGGACCGGTTTGCGCTCGTACAGCTTGCGGATCTCAGGGACCGCGTGACCACATCGTACGACGAGTGGCGGTTCCATCAGGTCTTCCACGCGATACACGGATACTGCGTGACCGAGCTCTCGTCGTTCTACCTCGACGTCCTGAAGGACCGCCTGTACGCCGATGCGGCTGACTCCGCGGGCCGCCGGAGCGCCCAGACCGTGATCGCGGAGATCCTCAGCACACTCGTCCGCCTCATCGCGCCGGTGCTCACGTTCACTACCGAGGAGGTCTGGCAGTTCATGCCGGAGTCGCTTCGGAGCGGTGTTCCGAGCGTACAGCTCGCGGAGTGGCCGTCGGCTCAGGTGCCCGCAGAGGACGCCGGGCGACTGCGCGAGACGTACGGCATGGTGCTGCAGGTGCGCGAAGTTGCGACCAAGGCGCTCGAGGACGCGCGTAACGCCGGCGATGTCGGCAAGAGCCA
>CAZOSR010000306.1:0-2220 GCA_964582445.1 uncultured Coriobacteriaceae bacterium
CATCACGCCGAGCACGATGCCGCCCGCGAGCGCCGTCATCCCGCTGTTGAGCGCGAACACGTCTTTAGCGAGCGGAATCACAACAGCCACGCCAATCAGGCCGTACACGACCGACGGAACCGCGGCCATGAACTCGATGATCGACTTCATGACGTCTTTGACCCCGGTCCCCGAGAACTCGGAGATGAACACCGCCGCCGCAACGCCCAGGGGTACCGCGACGACAAGCGCGACCCCGGTCACAAAGAGCGAACCCAAGACGAGCGGCAGCATGCCGAACTTCCCCGGGTCGGACGTGGGATACCATGCCGTGCCCGACAGCATCGAGCCGAGGCCGGCCTCGTTGAGCGCACGGACGGAGTTCCAGACGAGGAACAGCGCGATGGCCGCCAGGATGATGATGGCGAGCCAGCCGCACAGGTAGATGATCGCGCGAACGACGCCCTCAGCCGCACGACGCGTGGTCGTGCGGCCGAGGCGCCGCTCACCGTGGGAGGGAGGGATACTCATACGGTTTACGGAAGCGGGACGAAGCCCTCGTCCTCGACCAGCTGCTGACCCTCGGCACGGAGGATCCAGTCGAGGTACGCGGCCATGACACCCTCAGGCTCACCATCGCTGTACATGTACAGGTAGCGGCTGATCGGGTACGAACCGTCGGCGGCGGTCTCAACCGATGCCTCGACACCGTCGATGGCAACGACCTTCACGTCCGGGGTGATGTACCCGAGGCCGATGTAGCCGATGCCGGCCTCGTTGGCCTTCACCTCGTCGGCAATCGCCTGGTTGGAGGGCAGGAGCTTGGCTGAGGCGGCGTACTCGAAGTCCTCGCCGACGACGGCCTCCTTGAAGAACTCGTACGTGCCGGAGGAGCTGTCCCGCGAGAGGAGCACGATCTCGGCGTCGATGCCGCCAACGTCCTTCCAGTTGGTGATCTCGCCGCGGAAGATCTTGCCGAGCTCGTCCAGCGAGAGATCCGACACGTCGTTAACGGGATTCACGACGACCGCGATACCGTCGATCGCAACAGAGTGCTCGACGATGTCCATACCCTTGCCTTCGGCCTCGGCGATCTCTTCGTCCTTGATCCCGCGCGACGCGTTGGCGAAGTCCACGGTGCCGTTGATCAGCGCCGCGATACCGGTGCCCGAACCGCCACCCTGCACGGAGATGTCCACGCCGGGGTTCTCATCCATGAACGAATCGCTCCATGCGGTTGCCACGTTCAGGAGGGTGTCGGAACCCTGCACGGTGATGGAGCCTTCAAGCTCCCCCGCCGTGGGCTCCGACCCAGATACGGGCTCCTCATCAACGCTGCAGCCCGCCAACGCGACAGTGCCTGCAAGCAGCAATGCTGCAAGAGCGGGCGCTACGAACTTCTTGAGATCCACTCTCAACTCCTTCGTCTCGAACGATCGGGTGCCGGCGCGCTACCGGACGACATGAAGGCTATGGGTATCTGCGCCTGCCGTGGTTGCACCGATGTGAACTCAGGTACGGATATGTGAACTCTTTGTTGCACGAGTGTTCAGACGGCTCGCGGGGTGTCACAATGCGCGCAGAAGCGCTGATTGCCAGGGAGGGTCCATGGCCCGCATCCTCGTGGTCGAAGACGACCCGATCATCAGACAGACCGTCTCCTACTCGCTCAGACGCTCCGGCTTCGACGTCGTCGCGTCCGGCGACGGGATCGAGGGTCTCGAGCTCGCTGATTCGCAGCACCCTGATCTCATCCTGCTCGACCTCATGCTCCCCGGACTGGACGGGTACCGGTTTGCGGAGGAGGTCCGCCGGACCAATGACGAGGTGGCGATCATCATGGTGACCGCGCTCGACGGCGGACGGGACACCATACGAGGACTCGACGCCGGCGCGGACGACTACGTGAGCAAGCCGTTCTCGATGGATGAGCTGCTCGCTCGCATTCGGGCGAACCTGCGCCGGGTCCGCGAGCGCGCCGTACTGGAGGATGAGGGACCGATCACGGCAGGCGACCTCGTCCTCGAGCCGTCCCAACTGCGCGCTACGATCGCCGGTGAGCCCATCAGATTGCGGCTCAAGGAGTTCCAACTGCTGCTCGCGCTCGCCCGCAATAGCGGGCAACTCATGTCGCGGCAGCGACTCGCCCGCGATGTCTGGGGCTACGAGTTCCTCCCCTCATCCCGGACGATCGACGTCCACATCAGGCGTCTCCGCCAGGCGCTCGAAGAACGCTCCGCA
>CAZOSR010000307.1:0-2210 GCA_964582445.1 uncultured Coriobacteriaceae bacterium
CGTCGCCGCGGGCGGCGTGGCAGGGGCCGATGAGGTCACGGCGTACGGCGAGACGGCGTGTGCGCACGGCTCGCTCGGCGTGGTGTGCGGCGCCGACGTATTGCCACTCGCGCTTGATGCCGCTGACCGCTCCGCGTTCCTCGCGGACAGAACGACGGGGCACCTGGCGCTCGGCGTGCCGCGGCCGGAGGATCTACAGCTCCTATCAGCCTCGGACGACTAGCCTCGAGCGCGCCTGAGCGCCGCCCTGACACCATCGAACGACAGCTCGTCCAGCTCGATCGTGGCCGTGCGGCGACCCATCTCCTCGAGCGAGTGTGAGTCCGACGACGAGATGTGCGCGATCGCCAGTCCCTCGCGGAAGCGTCCGCGGGATTCGTGGTCTATCAACTCCACGGCTGACACATGCTCGCACTCAGCGAGATGATGGACCAACTCCGAGTCTATGAAGCAGTAGTCGCCGAACGTGCGGTCCACGTGCCCGATGTGACACATGCCGCCAGCCTCCTCCACCAGCCGCGCCACCTCGAGCGGATCGCGGTCGTGTGAGAAGAACGGAAGCTCCTCGAGCGGCGCCACCGGATCCTCCAGCCCCAGGGACGCAAGCAGCGTGTCAAACCGCTCGTCCTCCTCGTGCGGCGGGAAGAGTGCCACCATGTGCGTTTCCTCGCCGAGGTGACGGATCCTCAACTCGGCGCCGGGCAGCACAAGCAGCCGCCGGCCCGTCTCGGCAAAGACCTCCTCGGCCGCGTGTACCACTCGCGGGCCGTACGCCACGCTCCAGTGGTCGGCGATGCCCCATACGTCGATACCCGCCTCAAGCGCGCGCTCGACGATCTGGCGTGGAGTCGTGCCAATGTCACCCCGGTAGTCGGTGAGGATCAACGGGGTGTGATTGTGCAGGTCGACGGTGAAGAGGGGCATACGGACTCTACCGCGCCACAGGGTAGCTGCCGAGCACCTTCACTTCACGGAGCTTCAGGCGCAGGCAGTCCAGCGCAAGCCGTACATGAGGGTCGTCCACGTGACCCTCCAGGTCCACGAAGAACATGTAGTCCCCCAGCTGGCGCTTGGTGGGCCGGCTCTGGATCTTGGTGAGGTTGATGTCGCCGTAGGCGAACTCCGAGAGGATCATCAGGAGCGCGCCCGGTTTGTCCTGCTTCATGAACAGCGCAAGCGAGGTCTTGTCGCGCCCCGTCCGCGGCTGGAGCCCGCGACCGATCACCACGAACCGTGTTTGATTGCCCGCGTAGTCCTGTACGTCGCGCTCGATGATCTCAGCGCCGTAGATCTCCGCGGCGAGAGCGGGGCCGAGACCGGCCACGCCGGGCGTCGAGGCAGCTATCTGAACCGACTCCGCGTTGGAGTTGGCCGCGGTCACGGCTCTCCCGGGGAGATTGCGTTCGATCCAGCGCCGGCACTGCCCACCCGCCTGTGGATGGGCGACGACGGACGTAACGTCCTTGAGCGTAGTCCCCGGCGCACCCACCAGCGCGAACCGGATGTCGAGCACAAGCTCCCGCTGGATCTCGAGCGATGACTCGAAGACGAGCGCGTCGAGCGTGGCCACGACTGAGCCCTCGATCGAGTTCTCGATCGGCACGACGCCCAGATCCGCCTTTCCCCGCTCAACCGCCTCGAAGACCTCAGCGATGGTGACGCAGGGCAGTGGCGCCACTTCCTCGATGCCGAGTGAATGAGCAGCCACTTCACTGAACGTGCCGGCAGGCCCCAGGTACGCGATCGTGCTCACTCGGCCATCCTCTCGACTGGTTCGTCCGACACGGCGCGGCGGATTCGCAGACGCGGCGCGCGTACGCGGTCCTTGCCCGTTGCTTTGGCGTGATAGACAGCGTCATCTGCCGCACGCAGCAGCGACTCCTTGTCGGTGGCATGCGAAGGGAAGCTCGCCAAACCGACACTGATCGTCACGTGCACGATCGGCTCACCATCGGCATCCTTGAAGCGGTGCAGCGCGATGGCCTCGCGGATCTTCTCGGCAGCGATGAACGCACCCGGCGCATCCGTTTCCGGAAGGATGACCGAGAACTCCTCGCCGCCGTACCGGGCCACGACATCGACTTCACGCACGGTGCTCTTCAGCAGTGTGGCGACCTCTGCGAGCACCTGGTCGCCAACGCGGTGACCATGCACATCGTTCACGCGCTTGAAGTCATCGATGTCGAGCATCAGGAACGACACCCGCTTGT
>CAZOSR010000308.1:0-2185 GCA_964582445.1 uncultured Coriobacteriaceae bacterium
ATCACGATCACGTGCTTCACAGGCGCTCCCTCCGCTGCGGACCGGCTGTAGAATCGTACCTGCACCATACACCGCACACAAACCCAAAGGCCTCACCATGGATGGCAACGCCGCACTTCCCATACTCACCGGCGATGGGTTCTCACTGCGCCCACTCGATCGTGCCGATGCCGACGTGGTGCTCGCCCTACTGCGCCAGCCCGGCGTGGCGCGATGGTGGGGCGTCTATGACACAGTGAAGCTCGAGCATGACTTCTTCGACCAATCGGACGCGTATACCTACCTTGTCGTCGTCGATGGTGAGGTAGCCGGTGTGCTGCAGTTCCATGAAGAGACCGACCCCGGCTACCGGCATGTCGGCATCGACATCACCCTCGGCGATGAATTCCAGAACCGGGGCCTGGGCACGCACGCGCTCCGGCGTCTTATCCGGTACCTTATCGACGAACGCGGACATCACCGCATGACGATCGACCCGTCAGTGCACAACCCGCGTGCCATACACGTGTATGAGAAGGTCGGCTTCAGGCCGGTCGGGGTGATGCGCAAGTACGAGCGCGACATCGATGGCAACTGGAGCGACGGCCTGCTGATGGACCTGCTCGCCGAGGAGTTCGTGGAGTAGCACGCCTGCACACCCAGTGAACGGACACCGATGGAAGACGACCGGGAACAGATCGCCCGCTGGCTCGACGCCCTCTACCGCGAGCAGCGCGTCATCTCACAGCTCGATGCCATCGGGAAGGCGCAGGTGTTCGATCTTCCCCGCGATGCGATGGATGTGGTGGAGGGCCTGCCGCCGGGCCGCTACACGCGCGCGCGGCTGTGCGACCAGCTCAACAGCGCCATCGTCGGCCGCGGACTCTCCCGGCAGCTGGGCACGCACGACTGACCAGAGCCGACCGCGTCGAGGTCAGCACTCCGGACGGACCGCCATCGCCATGACGTGCCAGGGCAGGCGTTCCTCATCCACCGCGACCTCGGTGAACCCGGCAACACGGATGATGCTGGCCAGCTGCTCGGCCGTCACGCGGGACACCGGCGGAGGACCCTTTGGCGTCTCACGTGCAGCCCAGTCAACCACCAGCAGCCGCCCACCCGGCTTGAGTAGACGGAACGCATCGGCGTAGGTAGCGGCGGCATCCACAAGCTCGTGATGGAGATTGACCATGTAGACCGCGTCGGCAATCCCGTCGGGAAGCGGCACTCGTGTCTCTTCTGCGGCGACCGGGATGATGCGGCCCTCTGCCACTCCTGAGCGATGGGCGCGGATCCACTCGAGCGCCTCTTCGGCTATGTCCGTAACGTATACAACGGCATGCGGCGCGCGCTCAGTGAACGCCTCGGCGAAGAGCCCCGTACCGGCCCCGATCTCCACGATCACGGACGGTCCATCGGGTAGTCCAAGGGCCGGAAGGAACACGTCCGGAGGAAGGCTCTCGAACCGGGCAGGGTCGTTGAGTTTCTCAAGCTTGCGGATGTCGAACTTGTGGTGTGTCATGGTGCCTCCTTGCAGCGGATTCTCGCACAGTGCCGAGGGTTGCGTCTGTGACGTGCCGCTTGCCAAAGGGTATCAGCAGGACAAGGGGCTGAGTGTGTGCTGGGGGCACGCACGGCCTATCGTGACGAAGCCGCATGTTCACGGCGTTACGGGGAGGCCGATGATGTCCCAAAACCGGTATGTCGCTCTGACAGCTCTCATTCTGGCCGCGCTGCTAGCGCTTGTGCCGTCCGGCGGCGCAGCGGCACTCACCACCGCCGACTACCCGGAGTTCTACCTCGACAGGGGGCCGCTGGCAGACGGGTTCCTGCTGCAGCAGAAGCCCGAGATCGAGGGCGAGTTCGTCGTGTACCAGTACCGGAATCTCCTCGCGCTCCCTCCTTCTGACAGCAGCTGGAACATCGCCGCACGTAACCTCAACAGCGGTACACATCGAACGTTTCCTATCCTTGGCTCTGACCAGACGAACCCCGATGTGGCGGCAGGCAGGGTCGTCTTCGAGTCCACACATTCCGGCAACGGCGACATCTACACGATGGATCTGCGTCAAGCTTCCGCCGGCTCTCCGCTCCTGATCGGCAGCGGCCCAGCCGCACAAGTACGTCCCCGCGTCAGCGCGAGCCACGCGGTCTGGCTGAACGACACCAACGGGACGCTCGAGTACTTCGACTTCGCCACCTGGAC
>CAZOSR010000309.1:0-2175 GCA_964582445.1 uncultured Coriobacteriaceae bacterium
CGGGCTAGTTGCGGCTTGCCGGTCGTGGCCGTCGTGGCGTACGCGCGGGATGCCGGCTGTCTCCATGCCGCCGTCGCCGCGTGTGACGGGTTCCAGGATCTCCACACCACGGACCACGTCCTCATCAAGCCGAACATCCCCTGGGCAAGCCCCTTCTCGTGGCAAGCACCCCCGTACGGCTTCGCGACGACGGCCCGCGTCGTGGAGGAGACCGTTCGAGCGCTGAAGGACCACGGCTGCCACCGCCTGGCCATCGGCGAAGGGAGCATCGTCAGCCGGGGGCTCGGCGCGGATACCGCCACGGCCTTCCGCTGGGCCGGTATCGACAGGGTCGCCCGCCGGTACGGCGTCGAGTTGGTCGACCTCAACGCGGGACTGTTCGACCGCATCGACCTCGACGATACCGCCGTGTCGATTGCCTCCCGTGTCATGGAATCGGACTTCCTGGTCAATCTCCCCGTGCTGAAGACGCATCACCAGGCGACCGTGTCCCTCGGGCTGAAGAACCTGAAAGGCTGCCTCTCGCAGGAATCCCGCCGGGTCTTCCACCGCGGCGGGCTCGACCGGCTTGTCGCACTGCTCGGCGCGAGACTCAGGCCGGGACTGACCATCATCGACGGCATCTACGGGTTGGAGCGCGGTCCCGAGTTCCTCGGCACGGCGTGGCGGATGGACCGGCTGGTCGCGAGCCGTGACGTGCTCGCCGCCGACGTGGCCGGCTGCGGCATCATGGGCGTCCCCCCGGAGGAAGTCGGCCACCTCAGGGAGTACGCGAGGCTGACCGGCGGCTCGCTCAAGCTGGAGGATATCGACGTCCGGGGGCGCGCAGCTATGGAGGGCATACGCCCGTTCAAGCGGGGACTGGCCTTCGAAGGTCTGTTCAAGCGGACAGGCGTCACCGGCCTCTCGGTCCGGCCGCCGGGAGTCGAGACGTGCTCCGGCTGCACGCTGGCGATGTGGTCGGCGCTCGTGGCCTTCTGCAGCGACCACCGGAACGCGACGCTCGACGGCGTGGAGCTCTGCTGCGGCCCGACGGCGCGGCCGACCGATGCGGCCCGTGCGGTGGTGCTCCTGGGCGACTGCGCCATTCGCGCCAACCCGACGGTGGAGAACGCCGTGACGGTCGCCGGCTGCCCGCCGTCCGTGCGGGACGCGTACCTGAAGCTGAGCTTCAGCACAATGGGCCGCGCCCGGGGCCTGACTTCACTCGGCGTACGAGGGCTCCGGCTGGCGGGAAGTGCGCTGCGCATCGCCCATGAGGACTTCGCGGGGTATCCCCACTACGACCCGGCCGAGTTCCGCCGGGAGGACTTCCGGTAGGTCCGGCGAAGACTCCTCTCAAGACACGCAAGAAAATCCTGTCGTCTGCGGGTGTCCGTCCGGCGCTGGGGCACGTTCAGCCGTTCGTATCCGACCATGTTCCGCAGACGAGTCGCGTCCGCATTCCCGCGCTAGAATCATGCGCCGACAGACGTGCGACAGCACGATGTTCCCGGGTGTGCCACCGCCGCCCCTCGAAGCACAGGCAGAAACGCGCGGTGGAGCAGGGTGCATTGGAACCGCTGTTCGACGATGTGACGGGCTGTGAAGGCGAATCCCCGGGAAACGCGGGTCACCGTGGAACACACGGAGTGTGGCGGGAGGACGGGGGGATGAAGCGCACGGCCCACGGAGGAGGAGACGATGACGACGGAGACCACGAAACAGCAACCCAAGATACTGTCCATGCCCCTGCCGACGATCCTGGATGAACTCGAGAAGTACATCCAGCAGGTAGAAGAGGCGGTCAAGGCATCCAAGCAGGCCGCTGCTCTCTCGGCGCAGAAGGCTGAGGAGGCCAAGCTCTCCGGCAAGCTCGCGGGTGAGGCGGCGCAGAAGTCCGCCGAGGCTGCGGTGGCGCAGGTTGAGCAGAAGCTCTCGAAGGAGATCGCCACTCTCAAGAATGAGCTTCGCGCGGTGTCGCAGGTGGCGGACAGCGCGCTGGCGCTGGCCCAGGCGATGAATCGCGGCATCGCCGCGGCCGTGAACGGCTACAAAGCTGAGATTGAGGCGCTGCAGCCCGAACGGAAGTAGGCGAGGTACCGAGCCTGAACACAGCCCGCCGGGCGCGGTCGCGTCCGGCGGGCGTTCAACGTACGAGGAATACCGGGGACGTCGCCCGGGATTCTCATGCGT
>CAZOSR010000310.1:0-2153 GCA_964582445.1 uncultured Coriobacteriaceae bacterium
GAACAGCGTGTAGGTCGGTTCGATGCCCTTCAGAGAGTGCCAGGTGCGGAAGAAGGCTGTCTGGTGGTCAAGCACCATCTTGAACGTTGGGTCAGTCGCCGAGTACTTCTCCATCTTGGCTCGGCTCCGCGCGGCGATGTCCGCCTGGAACGCCTCCTCGACCTCGAAGATCTTGGTGCCGTAGTCGATGAACTTGGCCATCGCTTCGGCATCGGCCTTCTTCGTCTTCAGTTGGCCGTAGTACTCCATGGCCATGATCTCGTCCATGAGCAGGCCCTGGAGGTCGGCCGGCAGCTCGTTCCATGCCGCATGGTTCATCAGGATGACGTTGATGTAGCCGGGGGACTGGATGCCGGGCACGCCGATGTAGTCCAGTATCTCCTGGAAGCCCAGCGGCCAGTTGTAGCTCGGCGGACCGAGTTCAAAGCCGTCGATGACGCCGCGCTCGACCGCCTGGTAGAGCTCGCCTCCCGGGATCTGGACCACGGAGGCGCCGTAGTCCGCCAGTATCTCGCCCCAGAGTCCCAGGGTCCGGAACTTCAGTCCCTTGAAGTCGGACGCCTTGGTGAGCGGTTTCTTCGAGTGAGCGAACAGCTCCGGCGCACCGGGGTCGCCACCCAGGACGAGGCCCCAGTCCTTGTAGACGCCGCGCATGACCTCGAGGCCGTCGCCCTGCCGGATCCACGCTATCAGGTCGGCGGTGGACGGTCCCGCAGGCGTGCCCGAGCCGCCCATGAGGTACATCGTCGGGCCCATGCGGTTCAGGTCCATCGACGCCGCGTTAGTCGCCATGTCGACACCTCGGTCGCGCACGGCTGGCGTTGTCTCATCTCTCGGCGTGATGGCGCCTTCAGGGTAGAGAGTGATGTCGAGCCGGCCGCCCGACGCCACGCGTATGCGGTCGGTCAGTTCCTGGAGCACGATGTAGATGGCAGCCCCGGACGGGCTGATGTCCTGCCACACGTACTTGTAGACCTTCGCCGCCGGCTGAGTCGGTGTCGTCGGTGTCGTGGGAGTCGTCGGGGTCGTGGGGGTTGTGGGAGTTGTCGGGGTTGTGGGCGTCGCCTCCGGTGCACAGGCCAGCGCCAGCATGCCGAGCACCATAAGGCTTGCCAGTACCAGGTGCAGTGATCGTTTGCTCATCTTCCTCCTCCTTTGCAGATAGCACCACGGGAGGCGGCGTAGCTCTGCCATCGACCTGCTCGACACTGCGAGGCTGTCCGCGGAAAGGGCGCCAGATGGGGAGCGCCTCTGGGCACTGACCTGGTGCAACGCTCACTCTGTCCGCATGCTGCCACTGCCTCCACACCGGAGTGTCACACGGGTTCGTAAGCATCCTTGTGTACGCCGGAGATATCTCCTTGTCAAGCGCTCGCTACGTTCGTCCGGACTCCTTGCCTCAGTCTCGCGGCGACCACGGGCGGATTTCGGCAGCCTCAGGGTTCACCGACCTTGCGCGTCGCGCGCGCCAGCTCGATGCCCCGGTCGAGCGCCTCCAGATTCCGTTCGAGCACCGGGCCCTTGAAACGATCGCCCAGCACGTCGGCCATGTCTTTGCGCTCCAGCGGAGCGACATCGGCGCCGACGAGCACGCCGAGCATCACGATGTTGGTGAATATGGGGTCGCCCATATCGAGCGCTGCCGAGCTGGCGTCGACAACCGTGCACCCCGCCGAGCAGCGCTTCAGCGCGCCGAACAGATCCTCGAGCGCCGGGTAGGTCGCCCGTCCGCTGCTCACGTCCGGCGGGTACACCGGCCGGGAGTTGGTGACGACAACCGTCGATGGGCTGCCGAGTTCGGACAGCAACCGCAGGGCCTCAGCCGGTTCAAGCGTCAGGATGACGTCGGCATGCCCGGCGGGTATCAGCGGCCCGTACGAACGGTCCCGGGAGATGCGCACGTGACTGGCTACGGGCCCGCCGCGTTGCGACACCCCGTACGTGTCACCAACGCTGGCCGTGAAACCGCGCTGCACCAGTGCCTGGCCGACGAGCTGTGCCATGAGCACGTTGCCCTGCCCTCCGACGCCTCCGATGATGAGGTTCAACGGCTCCTTCGATAGCTCCTTCATGCTGCCTTCCTTTCGATGGCTTTCTGCGGGCAGATGTCGGCGCAGAGTCCGCACCCGGTGCAGATGGCCTCGTCTATCTTC
>CAZOSR010000311.1:0-2149 GCA_964582445.1 uncultured Coriobacteriaceae bacterium
CGATCCACGGGTAGTCGATGTCGGGTTGGATCTGACCGTTGTTGGCCAACGAGACGGCGAAGTCCTCTTGTGCCTCGTAGGCCGGTGCTGCCATCGCAAGGTTCATCGGCACGAGACCGACGACCAGCGCTAGGGCGAGCATCAACGCGAGCGGACGCTTGTGCATTCCTACCCCCTTCTCTTCACGCACCGGCAGATTCCGGGGCGCACCCTCACGACACCACTCGGGTATGTTCCCCACCGGACCATCGCAGGACCGCGCGCGCGTGCTCCTTCGCGCGTACACCGTGTGGAATCCGACGGGAGGTCCCCAGCGGCGACAAGCGTGCACGATGAAGGGACGGACGGCTGCTATAGGCCGTTCGTCAGCTTCTCCAGAGATACCCCACGCTCCGTACGGTCTCGAGCCGTCGCGCGTGCTCCGGGCCGAGCTTCGCGCGCACGCGGCGCACGTGCACGTCCACGGTTCGCGCGCCGCCGAAGTAGTCGGTACCCCATACCTTCTTCAGCAGCAGCTCCCGGCTGTATACGCGATTGGGGTGCGTCACGAGGAACGCAAAGAGCGCGTACTCCAGGTAGGTGAACTCCACCGGCGCATCGTCCACATACGCCTGGTACGTCGCCAGATTGAGGGTGAGACCGTCCGCACGCACCACTTCCTGCGCATCCGCCTCCTCGCCTGGCCACAGCAGTCCACGCACCCGCGCTGCGACCTCCTGCGACGAGGAGCCGCGTGTCACGAAATCGGCGGGCAACCGTACTGGCATACGGAGGCGCTCGAGCGCATCGGGCTCCAGAATGAGCAGAAGGCGGACGTCGGCCCCGAGCGCGGCAGCAGCCTCGGCAAGCTCGATCGTCTCGTCAGCCGAGTGACCCGCATCGGCGATGACGAGGTCGCCGGGCTCGGTGGAGATGCGGGTACCCAGTTCGTGCGCGGGGCAGTACAGGATGGCAACATCGAGCGCGCCGATGCCGGCCTGCACCCATGCACGGGTGTGGACATCATCTGCGGCGATGAGTACGCGCTTCACATGCATCCGGACGCTCCGTTCGCGCCTGACGGGGAGCGGTACCGCTCCCCGAAACCGGGCAGCGCCGGACGGGACCGAAGTCCCGCCCGGCGCCATTGCCGTTGTGCTACCCGCCAGGCCGGCACCCGGCGGCCGTGCGTGATCCCCTAGAGGATCGAGAGGTACTTGTCCTGCTCCCACGGTGTGACCGTAGCCACATACTCACTCCATTCGGCCTTCTTGTTGGCCACGAAGAAGCTGTGGATGTGCTCTCCAAGGATATCCTTCATCAGCCCGGACTGCTCGAAGAGCGCGATAGCCTCGCCGAGATCCTTGGGTAGCGTCTGGATACCCGCAGCGTCAAGCTCGGCCTCGGTCATGTGGAAGATGTTGTTGGTGGCCTCGGGCATCAGCGTCAGGCCCTCCTCGATACCCTTGAGGCCGGCGCCGAGCATGACCGCGAAGGCGAGGTACGGGTTGGCCGAGGGGTCCGGCGAGCGCAGCTCGACGCGGGTCGCCACTTCCTTGCCGGGCTTGTACATCGGCACGCGGACCATGGCCGAGCGGTTCCGGCGCGCCCACGTCACGTACACCGGAGCCTCGTAGCCCGGCACCAGGCGCTTGTAGGAGTTCACGAACTGGTTGGTGACCGCACAGAACTCGGGAGCGTACTTCAGCAGACCCGCAATGTAGGCCTTGCCCACCGGCGAAAGGTTGTAGCCCTCGGGATCATTGGCGTCGAAGAACGCGTTGCCATCGGCGTTGAAGAGGCTCTGGTGTACGTGCATGCCCGAGCCGTTCTCACCCTGGATCGGCTTGGGCATGAAGGTCGCGTAGACGCCGTTCGCGTACGCGATCTCCTTCACGGTCAGACGGTAGGCCATCACGTTGTCGGCCATGGAGAGCGCGTCGGCATACCGCAGGTCGATCTCGTGCTGAGACGGTGCCACCTCGTGATGCGCATACTCAACCGGGATACCGAGCTTCTCCAGCGCGAGCACGGTCTGACGGCGCAGGTCGCTCGCCACGTCCAGCGGGGTCAGGTCGAAGTACCCGCCCTTGTCCAGCACCTGCGTGCCCTCGGAGTCCGAGAAGTAGAAGAACTCGAGCTCGGGACCCACGTACATCGTGTAGCCCAT
>CAZOSR010000312.1:0-2138 GCA_964582445.1 uncultured Coriobacteriaceae bacterium
CACCTCACACTTGTCGAGCACTTTCTCAAGCTCAGGTACGGACAACATGCTCATTCGTCGGCCTCCTTCGCCAGCTCGATGATGCGGGAGAGATAGCCGACCTCGCCCGCGAAGTCCGGTCCCTGCATCATGAGCGACTGCTGTACCACCGTCGCCCACGCCCGGATGGCCTCCATGCGGTAGTCGGCCTCCTTCTCGAACGTCTGTTCGCTTTCCATCGTCGATTTCCCCTCTCTCGCTGCGTGTGGTCGATTCTGCGGCGCGTCGAACGTCTGTTCGGGCATCGGCTCGGCTCGGGCGTCTGGAACGCTTACAGCGCCTCTCATGGCGTCGCCTTACTCGGGATCAAGTCGGGGTCGTAGTAACACGCGGCGGGCAGCTCGCCCTTGAACGCCACCGTCGAGCGCAGCACGCCGCAGCTCACGCCGCCCATCACGTCGCCCATGCACTCGTGCGTGTACGGGACTCCGTACCGCGAATGGACGTTCCGCGCGCTCGTTCCGAAACCGTCGCCGCTCTCCGACTCCGAGATGGTGACCGCGCCCCGGTCGTTGATGTTGACCGGCCGCTGGTGCCGCTTGCCGTCGCTCTCGTAGACGATCGTCGGCAACGTGAGTGTGTTCGGCGCGAACTTCGATTCGGTGAGCGTGTCGCCGTCGTACTCGGAATAGACGCTGCCGATGCGTGCGGCGGGCGCCCCGCAATGCGGGCAGGCTCGGTGATCGCGATACATCAGGTACTCGGCGCGAGGCATGGCCGGTCACCTCCCCTGTCGGCTGGCTTCATGCGGTGCTTGACCAGTGAGCGGCACTGGCCCCAGGTCTTGCCCACATTGCGCTTGTCGGTCACGGCGCGGCCGAAGCACGCGAAGCACGCGTCGCACTGCTCGCGGTTGCCGTCACAGCCCGGGATGCAGCCGTCAGCGAACGCGGCCTTGATGTCGTCCATGGCGCGCTTGTCGGGTGGCACCTTGCCGAACGTCTCCGGCCACACGAACGCCACGAGCGACCAGACGGCGTGCGCATAGGAGTCCTGCACGCCGATGGGGATATCCTTCGGCGGCCGCCACTGCTCGGGTACGGCCATGCACTCGGGCAGCGTCGTGGTCGTGGCAGGCTTGCCGCCGAGCTCCTGCATGGCGTTGAACGCTTCAGCGAACGGCTGGTGCAGCCCGTCCTTGTGTCGTGGAGAATCAGGCAGCGGCGCGGGTTTCGGCGGGTCGGTTGCCCCCAGTACAGCACAGTCCTGTTCAGTACAGTCCAGTCCAGTACAGTACAGTACAGGGAGCGTAGGGCTATCGTTGCCCAACGCTTGGGCTACCGTAGGGCTACCGTTGGGCAATATATGGGCAGGTAGATGGTGGTGTTCGTAGGAGCCCTTCCGTTTGTCTGACTTGCTCGGCACCCACTCGACCCACGGCGGGAGCGGATTGTCCGGAGACTGCGGATTCGGTGCCCGCTCGTGCCTCTGCATGGCTGGGATGTAGAAGTAGCGGCGTCCGTCGACCTCGTACGGAACGAGCTTCCCGGCCTCTATCAGCTCGTCGCGCCAGACTTCGAATCGCTCCACGCTCATGTCGGCGTCGAGCGGTGACGGCCACGCCGCGACCTTGACGGCGAACATGTCATCTTCGATGCAGCAGCTGTCCTCGGCGCAGGCCCACAGTGAGCGGTAGAACTCCCGTTTGTCGCGTGGCCACCGCAGTAGGTCGCCGTCTGTCCATATGGTCGCTTTGACCATCCGGTTACGGAGCCTCATGCCTCATCGGCTCCGAGCTCGCGCTTTGTGATCTGCACCTGGTACGCGCTCAGGAGCTTCCGCGCCTGGGGCTCCGTGAGCGCCGTGTCGCTCGTGACCGTGCGGTCCTGCGCCGCGGCTTGGAGCTGCTTGACGTACGTGTCGTCGTCCACGCCGAGCGACGCGCGAGCGGCCCGTATCTCGTCGAGCAGCGCATCGTCGGCCATGACCTCGGCGTCGACCACCTCGTCCTGTGGTTGCTGCACCGGCTCGGAGGGCAGAGCGGCCCCGTCGACGTTGCTCATCTCCTCGGGTGAGTACAGCCCGCCGAACGCGTCGGGGAACGCCTCTCGGAGCGCCTGCACGAGCGCGACCTTGCGGATCATCGTGCCGGGCATCCG
>CAZOSR010000313.1:0-2121 GCA_964582445.1 uncultured Coriobacteriaceae bacterium
GTCGACGTCTACCACGTTGCCCGAGTGTACGTTCCCGTGCTCGTCGGGTGATGCGATAGCCTCGAGCGCCGCGAGCGATCCCACGTCCGACCAGTCGAGATCTGCGGGAACCACCGCGACACACGCGGAAACCTCGAGGACGGCCTTGTCGAAGGGTACCGAAGGCAACTCGAGGAACTTCGCCCGGGCGGCGTCGGTGGTCCATGCCGAGGGCTCGAGTGCCGCGAGCTCCCGTGCGACGTGGGCGATTTCTGCCGAGCGCTCGCTTTCAGGTGTCGCTGCACGCTCGCCTGCGGTGGCGAGCTCCTCGAGCACGACAGAGGCTTGCGCCACGAGCATGCCGGAGTTCCAGAGGTACCCCCCCTCCGCAAGGAATCGCGCAGCCGTCGGCTGGTCGGGCTTCTCGATGAAAGCCGACACATCATGGCCCTTGGTCTCGCCCTCGGCGATCCCCGGGATCACGCCACCCATTCGGATGTAGCCATAGCCGGTCTCGGGGCGAGTTGGCTCCAGGCCGAGCGTGACGAGTCGGCCGGTTTCGGCAAGCGCCACGGCGACACGCATCGTCCGCTCCCAGCGCTCACCATCCTCGAGGACATGATCCGAGGGCAGGACGATCATCACCGCACAGGGATCGATGCGTTCGAGGTACGCCGCCGCAAGCGCGATCGCGGGTCCCGTGTTGCGCGGTGTCGGCTCGGCCAGGTACTCGATGGATGTATCCGACAGGGACGTCTGTGACTTGAGGTGGTTCCGCAACTCGTCGAGCAGTCGCTCGTTGGTGAGCACGTGGATGCCCTCGGCCTGCGGTCTGATCCGATCGACCGCCTGCGTGATGAGGCTGACTCCGCCGAACATCGTGACGAACTGCTTGGGTGACAGTTCCCGCGACAGCGGCCAGAATCGGGTGCCGCTTCCGCCGGCCAGGATCATCGCGTGGAGATGGGGGATGCGGGCGCTTTGGGTCACGGTTCCTCCGCGTCTTCAGGTGCGTGAAACAGCAGTATACCGCTACGATGTCAGGGGGTTGTGGTAGATTCAATGTAGATACACTGCTACGGGAGGCGCCATGAGGACGAAGGTGCAGCGATGGGGAAACTCGCTTGCGGTTCGCATCCCCAAGACGTTCGCCGAGGAGGTCGGTCTTGCCGAGGACATGTCGGTTGAGATGCGTCTTCACAAAGGTGGTCTGCTTGTCGAGCCGGCGCCGGTCTGGGGACCGAGCCTTGATGAACTCGTGGACGCGATTTCCGAGGACAATCGTCATGATGAGGTCCGCGCCGACGGGCCACGGGGAGCTGAGGTGTGGTGAGGGCCGATTCGGCACCGGATCGGGGTGACGTCGTCTGGATAGACATGTCGCCGACCTCCGGACACGAGCAGTCGGGTCGGCGCCCGGCACTGGTGTTGTCGCCACTGGCATACAACATGAAGTCAGGCATCGCTCTCATGTGTCCAGTGACATCGCGAGTGAAGGGATATCCGTTCGAGGTCGCCCTCCCTGAGACAGCGCCCGTCAGCGGGGTGGTTCTTTCAGACCAGGTGAAGAGTCTCGATTGGCGTGAGCGCCGGGCGGAGATCGCGGGCAGGGTCACGGAGGATGTCTCGGAGACGGTCTTGCAGCGAGTGGGGAGGCTTCTCGCGCCGTAGCTGTCTTGCTCGCATTGGGCATCCGCGCGCCGATGCGAGACAATAGCCGCGCGCCCGTGTCCACCTCGAGCGAGGAGGCAACCATGACCACCGACATCCACTTCGGCACCGACGGCTGGCGTGCGGTGATCGGCGCCGACTTCACGTACGACAACCTTCGCCGGGTGGCCGACGCTGCCGCGCGTGTCATCGCCGCGGCCAACCCCGGCGGTCTTGTGCTCGTGGGCTACGACACGCGCTTCGAGGCGGGCTCCTTCGCCCGGGCTGCCGCCGAGGTGCTCGCCGCGCGCGGCCTTCGCGTCCACCTCTCGGACCGCTATCTGCCTACGCCCGCGCTGTGCTGGGCGGTCGCGCACGACTCGGAGGCGGTCGCTGGCGTGATGCTCACCGCGAGCCACAATCCCGCGCCGTACCTCGGCTTCAAGCTCCGCATGGCCGATGGTGGGGCGAGCCCCAAGAGCTTCACCGACC
>CAZOSR010000314.1:0-2118 GCA_964582445.1 uncultured Coriobacteriaceae bacterium
GTACGGACTACGCCTTGCCGATCCGGAAGACCTTCGTCTTGCAGGTCGGGCATACGCCCTGCATCGCGGGCCGCCCGTTCTTCAGGGTGATCTGCTTGGCGTCCTTGATCTCGACCTTCTTCCGACACTTCATGCAATACGCCGTGGCCATTAAGTAATCCCTCCTCTCGACTGATTGAGCTCGTACCAGTGCTCAAAGCTATTTTTACTATGGAACCGTTGCGTTGTCAATACTTGCACCCTTGTTTCGGCGCAAAAGCACTCGCGCCAGGACAAGCAGAGCGGTTCCCGACAGCAGCAACAGCTTCCGGACCAGCGGCATCACCGTCCAGAGGCCCTCGACGGTGCTGTCGAGCCACAACTTCCACTCTATCTTCGGCAACTGGAAGAACCGCTGCCCTGTCTCCGGATCCTGCTGATAGAAGCGGGCGTCCGGGTTCTCGAAGGCGGTCTCGTGTTTGCCCTGGTAGTCGACCCATACGTGGACGAAGGAGCTGTTGAACCGGTACGGAATGCCGAGCCTGTCGAACACCGACGCCAGTACGACGGCACGAGCCTTGCAGTCTCCGACTCCCGCCTGCACGACCCTCGAAGTGGGAGGAAAGTACCAGGGCATGCCGTGCACCTGCCAGTCGTAGCGGTACGGTATGCGGCGCAAGATCTCCCGCTCGATTTCGGACGGCTCCTGTGGCAGTCCCTCGGTGAGTGGAGCAACCGCCACCGGATCGATGTCGGGGTTGAAGACCCGGTAGACGCTGACGCCGATGTTGAACGGATTCGGGTACAGGACGAACAGCACCCAGAGGGCTATGAGCGGGCCGGTGCGGTACGCAAGCGCATGGTGAACGTGGCTCCGCAGCGCCGGCGCCCGCCGCAGGAGCCGGTGCTTCGTCGCGGCAACGATCGCGGCCAAACGCTGAGGGGACAAGTCCGAGCATTGTAGCACGAGGGCAACGCAACGACGGGGCGTGACCAGGCAGCAGCGTGCCGTACGTCATGGCCTGACGTCTGCCGGCAGGACGGCGTAGAGGGCGAGACCTGCGGGGCGGCGTGAGGCAAGTTGCCGGCCAGGTATTGACAAAAGGTGACGTGTCGTCTTAGCATGGCCATATGTTGGAATGCGCATATGCGCATATCCGCATATCCTACCTCCATGAGAGAGCTGGTCAGGGCGTGCAAAGCGATATCGGCGGAAACACGGCTCCGAATCCTGAACATCGTGATGGTCAGGGAGTGCTCCGTGAGCGAAGTCATGCAGGCTTTGCAGGTCTCTCAGACCCGGGCATCCCGGAACCTCGGGGCCCTGTACGATGCGGGTCTCCTGAAGACACGCCGCGACGGACCCTGGGTCCTGTACTCGGTCGACCAGGAAGGGCTGGACGGACACTCCGTGGAGCTTCTCGAGGCGCTTCGCAGCATGCTCAAGACGGACAGATTGGCGCGGCAGGACGTTGCCAGACTCGACCAGTCTAAACGTTCCGCCCCTTAGAACGTTTGCACTACTTGTGTGCCGGAAGTGACCGGCCGGTGGCTTCGTACTACTGACAGAGAGGAAAGGAGGGGGCCATTGAAGGGAGGACTCTGGCTTGTTCGTCTTCTCCTCATCTTCGTGGTCGGCGTCGTCGTCCTCAGTCCGCTCGCCGTCCATGGTGAAGCCTCCGCCCCGGATCCGGCGCGCCTCGATTATGACACCTCCAGCCTGCTGCTGCCTTCATCACCCGTCTATCCCGCTGTCACCGTCTACCGCGACATGCAGTTGAGCTTCGCGGAGGAGAACACCGAGAAGTCGGGACTCTGTCTTGAGTTCGCCAACGAAGACGCCGCCTCTATCGGCACGATGGTTGAGCGCCAGGACCATGTGACCGCTACCAAGCACTGCGCGACCTATCAGGACAGTCTTGACCGGTCCGTCGGCTGGCTGGTCCTCGCTGCGGAGCAGGGACGCGACGTAACGTCGCTCCTGTCGCGATTGAAGAACGATCATCTCAGTCAGCAGTGGGTTCTGGGTGAGGCATCTGAGATGCTGCCCGAATGGTCGGGAGACGGTATCGATGTCGCGCGACGGCACGCTGCGATGGTCGTCATTCAGGCGCTTGGGACGCTGGAGGGCGGCGAGGC
>CAZOSR010000315.1:0-2117 GCA_964582445.1 uncultured Coriobacteriaceae bacterium
TCGTATACTGTCTGCAGAGAAACGTGTTCACGGTCATGTAGCCGACTGCCAGAATGAGTCCCGGCACTACGGTGCAGAGGAAGAGCGCAGCCACGGATTGCTGCGCCACCATGCAGTAGATGAGTGCCGGAACGCTCGGAGGTATCAGGTAGCCCAGGAAGCTGGACGAGCAGAGCACCGCCGTGCTGTAGCGTCGTTGAATCCCGTATTGCTCCAGCCGGGGCACAAGCAGCGGCACTAGGGCGGCGACGCAGGGTACGGACGAGCCTGTGAGCGCGCTGAGGAACAGCGTGGCTATGACACCCACGTCGACGAGGCCGCCACGGATGTGGCCCACCAGGGCGTGGGAGAACCTGACGAATCTGTCTGCTATGCCTGATTCGGACATCAGAGCACCGGCAAACACGAAGAAAGCGATTGCCATGAAGAGGTAGTTGTCGAAGGGGAAGAAGGCGGCTCCGGCAACGAACACCAGAGACTCACGCAGCACGAACAATGCGGTGACGGAAGCCGCCAGGAATACCCAGCACAGAGGCAATCCCGCAACCAGGCCCAGGGCGAACACCACCAGCGCCGCTGCTATTCCTGCGTTCATTTCGACGTCTCCGTCGAGGAAGGCAGGGCGCGGGCGCGGCGCATCCTCAAGAAGTCCTGGACCAGGTTGATGGCGAGGTGGAGCACGACCACAAGGAATGCACACACGAACACGATCTTGATCCAGTTCGTGTCGAATCCGGGCAACAGCGCCGAGTACTGCGGAAATCGAATCGACTTGAGCATGAACTGCCAGGCGGGTTGAACGAACGTCAGGGCCGCCGCGAGAGAGACCAGGGTGAGAGCGAACACCCAGCGGGCCATGCCAACGGGGCGGCGTTGAAACCACCGGAAGTAGAAGTACTCTACGGCAACGTGTCCTCGCTCGCGTGTCGCAACAGTGGCGGCGACAAACACCGTCATCATGTAGATATAGAGTGCCAGGTCAAGCACCCATACCAGACCGATATGCAGGACGAATCGATTCACCACCTGCACGAAGATGAGTAGTGTCGAGGCGAAGAGCCCAATTGCACAGAACGCGTCCTGGAACCGCGTCAGTGCACGATAGAGTTGCTTCGCCGTTCCGGCCAGGTTTGGCATAGTGTCCCTCCGGAGAACCAGACTCGGTGGGCGGGGTGCCGGGGTTGCACGGGGCAATCCCGGCACCTCGCCAGATAACAGTGTGCACCAAGTATGCCGTCTAGCCAGCGACAGCCAGTCGGATTTCGTCCAGCTGACGCTGGAGGGTCGCGGACCTGTTCTGTCCGGGGTACATCTTCTCGAGCCAGGGGTCGGCAAGCTCGGCCCATATCGCCGGTGTGTTAGCCTTGGCGATGAATGCCTCCCGTTCCTGGGCGGAGAGGAAGTAGATCTCTACGCCGGCGTCAGCTACTTTCTGCCGGTAGGCCAGGTCATTGCGTCGGTACGCTTCTGCATTGCGCAGTTCCGCCTCATAGCTAGCCTTCATGACGGCTTCTTTGAGGTCGGCAGGAAGCTTGTCCCACAGGTCGGCGTTCACAATGACGTTGCCCGCGTCCCAGAGGAAGTCGAGAGGGGTGAAGTACTTCACCACTTCGGTCAGTCGGGACTCCACGAGGGTCGACCATCCTGACCAGGTCGCGTCGATTGCACCCAACTGAAGAGCGTTGTAGACGTCCGCCCAGGGCATGGTCTGCGTCGATAGACCGGTGCCAGCGCTCATGTTCTGAATCGCCCGCACGGCAGACGTGGTGCCTGACACGCGGAACTTGAGATTGGCGAAGTCGGCCGGAGACTTGATGGGACGTACGGTGTTGACGATGCCAAGTGCACCCAGGTACAGGGGCCACATCATTTGAGCACCGACTTCACGCCACGCGTCCTCCATGATGGGGCGAATGGGACCGTCCTGAGCATAGGCCAAGGCCGCCTCATCGAACGTGCCCACAGAGAATGGCATCCAGTTGATCATTCCACCGGGGACCAGATTCACCATGGGGCCCAGGACGGCCATCTCGATACTGCCCTCCTGGACGGCTCCGAAGGTCTCATCATGACTACCGAGAAGGCCATCGGGATAGAACTCCACGTGCATGCGGCCA
>CAZOSR010000316.1:0-2100 GCA_964582445.1 uncultured Coriobacteriaceae bacterium
CGGCGTACCTATCGTTGTCAATAGTGAAGTGATGCGCTGCGATCTCAAGATCGGCATCGGCTCCATCGTGCCGCACCCGCTGGCCGGCTTCGGGGGCGGCGGCAAGATCATCCTGCCCGGCGTCTCTTCGGTCGAGACCATCAGCGTGAATCACAACAAGCTCGGCTCTTCCCCCACGGTCGACGTCGGCAAGTACGAAGGCAATATCGCCAGGGCTGACATCGACGAAGCGGCACGGATGGCCGGACTGGACGTCAAGGTAGACGCTATCCTCAACCTGAGGCGCGAGGTTTCGGCACTCTACGTCGGCGACGTGGTCGAGGAGCATCGTGAAGCTGTCAAGCTGGCGAAGACGCACTACGCCGGAGAGTACACCGGCGACTGCGACGTCGTTATCGCGAACTGCTACTTCAAGGCGAACGAGGTCACGCTGGCGCCCCGCGTAGCCCATCCGTTCCTGAAATCGAGCGGCGGCGACATGGTCATCATCGCCGTCACGCCCGAGGGGCAGATGACACACTACCTTGGCCGGACCTTCGGCCACAACATGGGCGGCCGCACCTGGTTCGAGCGAGCATCGCTCCCTCAGAACACGCGGCGCCTCACCATCCTGTCGCCCTACCCGGACAAGGTCGGGGCCGACTGGACCGGCCCGTACGACAAGGTAACTCGCGCGCGAAGCTGGAAGGACGTGCGCGTGATGCTCGAGAAGACCTACGGGAAGAAGGCGAAAGTGGCCGTGATACCGGACGCGACGAGCCAGTACTTCCCTGGCGAGCCGGCCACCCGTTCGGAAACCGCACTCTAGGCAGGCCGGCGCAGGAGCAGCTCCGGCGTGGCTCCCTCCGGCGTACCCGCAACCCAAGGAGAAGGAGGACCGGATTCTTGGCAGCCTACGAGATATACCCCCTGCCGCTGCATCGCATGCGCGCGAGCGGCGGCTTCATGACGTACCTGATGAACTACGGCAGCACGGTCGACTGCACCGGCTACTCGTGGTACATCAGGGGGCCGTCGAAGAACATCATCGTGGACACCTCGTGCCCCATCGAGATAATCCGCCGCTTCCGGCCCGGCGCCGAGGCCGTCACATCCTTCGAGGGCGCACTGGCCCGCGTGGGGCTCACTCCGGAGACCGTCGACATCGTCATCTTGACCCATCTCCACTACGACCACTGCGGTTACCTCTACAAGTGCACCAACGCCGAGGTGGTGGTGCAGAAAGCCGAGGTGGAGTACGCGCTCTCGCCACACCCGCTCTCCACCACGAACTACAAGCCCTCGATGTTCGCCGGGGCGAATCTGCACCCCGTGGAGGGCGACACGAAGGTCGACGACGGCATCGAGTTGCTCTTCACGCCGGGTCACACGCCCGGCTGCCAGTCGGTCGCGGTCTCGACGGCGAAGGGCGCCGCCATCATCACCGGCTTCTGCTGCCGGATGGACGCCTTCGTCATGCCCGACGAGGTGCCCGGCCACACCGCCGAGAACCTCAGGGAGCTGGCCGGGGCCTGGCCGGTGCGCGCGCCCGGCATCCACACAAACGTGTTTCAAGCCTACGACAGCGCCATGCGCGTCAAGGAGCTGGCGGACATCATCATTCCGAACCATGACCCGATGTGGGAGAAGGTAGAGAAGATTCCGGCCTAGCCGCAGGCGCGCCCTGCGCCGAAAGAGAGGAGACGAATGCGATTCGACATAGCTTACCTGCCCGGCGACGGCATCGGCCCCGAGGTCTGCGCCGAGGCAGCGCGGGTGATGCGCGCCGTGGGCAACCGGTTCAAGCACGAGTTCGCGTTTCACGAAGGGCTCATCGGCGGCGCCGCCATCGATGCCACCGGCACCGCGCTGACCGAGGAGATGTTCCAGACGGCGCGCAGGTGCGATGCCATCCTCTTCGGGGCGGTGGGCGGCCCGAAGTGGGACGACGTGGGCGGGAAGATACCCTCGAACCAGGGGCTGTTTCGCATCCGCAAGGAGCTTCAACTCTACGCGAACCTGCGCCCGGTCAAAGCCTTCAAGGCTCTGCTCAACACCACGCCACTGAAGCCGGAGACCATCCAAGGGGTCGACCTCATCATCCTCCGCGAACTCATCGGC
>CAZOSR010000317.1:0-2093 GCA_964582445.1 uncultured Coriobacteriaceae bacterium
CTTGTAGAGCACCTCGTTGACGAGGGTGCTCTTGCCCGAGCCCGAGACACCCGTCACGCAGACGAACCTGCCCAGGGGGATGTCCACGTCGACGTTCTTCAGGTTGTTCTCCCGTGCGCCGCGGATGGCAATCGACAGTCCGTTGCCGGCCCTCCTCGAGGAGGGCATGGGAATGCGCCGCCTCCCGCTGAGGTAGTTGCCGGTGGCGGACGCCTCGCAGGCCATGATGTCATCGATGGCGCCTGTGGCGACGACGTGCCCACCCCACTTGCCCGCGCCGGGTCCGATATCGATGATGTGGTCCGCCGCCTTCATCATCGCCTCGTCGTGCTCGACCACCAGCACGGTGTTGCCGAGGTCGCGAAGCCGTTCGAGCGTGGAGATGAGTCGCGAATCGTCGGCCGGATGCAGGCCGACCGTCGGCTCGTCGCAGACGTAGAGGACCCCGGTCAGCCCGCTGCCTATCTGCGTGGCAAGGTGTATGCGCTGCGCCTCGCCGCCGCTGAGAGTCGAGGAGGCGCGGTCGATGGTGATGTAGCCCAGACCGATGTCGCGCAGGAAACCGAGCCGGCTTCGAATCTCCTTGAGGATCTGGTTCGCGATGAACCGCTCTCGCTCGGAAATGGACTCTGGCAGCCGCGTCGCCCACTCGACCGCGGCCAGCACCGGCATCGCAGCCACGTCGACGATGCTTCGGTCCCCGATCTTCACGGCAAGAGACTCGGGCTTCAGGCGCTTCCCGCCGCAGGCAGCGCACGGGTGTGACGACATGTACCGGCTGATCTCCGCCCGGATGGCGTCAGAATCGGTCTCCCGAAAGCGCCGTTCGAGGTTGGGAATGACACCTTCGAACCGCGTGTAGCGCTGCACCAGCCCGTTGCGGCCATCGTAGGACGCGAGCACCGGCCCGCGGTCGTCGCCGTACAGAATAGTATTGACCTGGCTCTCGGTCAGTTCCGCGACCGGCGCGGCGAGGGAGAACCCATCCCGTGCCGCGAGCGACTCGAGCATGCTGCCGTACCAGACGGACATGCCGCCGTTCCGGGACCACGGAAAGATGGCGCCCTCCTCGATGCTCAGGTTGCGGTCAGGAATGACCAGGGCCGGGTCGAACTCCCACTTGACTCCGAGGCCGGTGCACGTCGGGCACGCGCCGTGAGGATTGTTGAAACTGAAGGTCCGCGGCTCGATCTCTCCAAGGCTTATGCCGCAGTGGACACACGCGAAGTGCTCGGAGAAGAGCATCTCCTCGCCCTCGAGCACCTGGACAAGGACGATGCCCGAGCCGAGCTTCAACGCCGTCTCGATCGACTCCGCCAGCCGGGTCGCACCCTCGTCAGGGGAAGCCACAACTCGATCCACCACGGCCTCGATGGAGTGCTTCTTGTTCCGGTCCAGCTGGAAATCGTCGGAGAGCTCTCTCACTTCGCCGTCCACCCGCACCCGGACGTACCCTGCCTTGCGCAAGTCCTGGAACACCTGCTGATACTCGCCCTTCCGGTCACGCACGAGTGGAGCCATGATGGCCACCCGGCTGCCCGAGGGAAGCGCCAGGACAGCGTCGACTATCTGCTGCACCGTCTGTCGCTGAATCTCGCGGCCGCAGCTCGGGCAGTGCGGATGCCCGATGCGTGCGAACAGAAGCCGGAGGTAGTCGTACACCTCGGTCACGGTCCCGACAGTCGAGCGCGGGTTGTGGCCCGGTCCCTTCTGGTCGATGGAGATGGCCGGGCTGAGGCCTTCGACATAGTCGACGTCGGGTTTCTGCATCTGGCCGAGGAACTGGCGCGCGTATGCGGACAGCGACTCGACGTAGCGCCGCTGACCCTCGGCGTAGATGGTGTCGAACGCGAGCGAGCTCTTGCCCGAGCCCGACACGCCGGTCACGACGACCAGCTTGCCCCGGGGAATGACGACATCTATGTTCTTGAGGTTGTGTTCACGAGCACCCCTCACGATAATCGCGTCGGACATGGCCGCCGTGATTGTACCACCGGGTACGAAAGGCCAACAAAGCGCGGCGCTCGTAGGAACGGAACGGGCGGGGCTCTTGCGGAGCCCCGCCCTCGGTGGATAACGCGTGAGGCAACCTA
>CAZOSR010000318.1:0-2090 GCA_964582445.1 uncultured Coriobacteriaceae bacterium
GCCATCGCGCGGCCCTCGTATCCTCCCGTAGGGGTCGGTCCCCGCACCGACCCGGCGAGGTCGGGTTGTGGAGCCTGTCACTTTCGCACCTTCCACCTTCGCACCTTTGTCCGGTCCCGGCCGCTGCTGTGATACTTACGGCCGACAACCGTATACGCTTATGAGAGATTCGCCCTGCTCCTCCGGGCGGGCGAGGTCTCGCACTGATACGGAGGTGCGGCAATGCGAAAGGCTCTTCTCGTGACTTCGGTGGCAGTGCTGGTCCTCGGCCTTGCCGGCTGCGGGCCGACCACTTCGGCGGATGAGGTTCGGTCCTCCGCATCGCGCGAGACTCCATCCGCCCCTCCCGTGAACGAACTCGCGGAGCTGGTCGACGGCAATACCATGTTCGCGTTCGAACTGTACCGGCTGCTCCGGGAGGATTCGGCGAACATGTTCTTCTCCCCATACAGCATCTCGACGGCGATCGCCATGACGTATGCTGGCGCCCGGGATGAAACGGCACGCGAGATGGCGCGCGCCATGCAGTTCTACCTGCCCTCAGAAGGGCTGCATCCGGCGTTCAACTACGTCGACCAGCAGCTTTCCGCCCGCGGCGAGGGTGCCCAGGGCAAGGACGGAGAGGGCTTCCGGCTCCGCGTGGTGAACGCCATCTGGGGACAGAAGGGCTACTCCTTCCTACCCGACTACCTTGACGTGCTTGCACGCCACTACGGGGCGGGCCTCCGGGTGCTGGACTTCCGGTCCGCGCCCGAACCCTCCCGGGTGACCATCAATCAGTGGGTGGAGCAGCAGACCGAGAGCCGTATCGAGGACCTCATTCCGCAGGGAACGATAGACTCGATGACGCGACTCGTGCTCACCAACGCCGTCTACTTCAACGCCGCGTGGCAATCGCAGTTTGAGGAGGACGCCACCACGCAGGGCGAATTCCACCTTGTCGATGGCAGCATCGTCACCGTTCCCATGATGCATCAGACTGAGTCGTTCGGCTACAGCCGGGGCGACGGTTTCCAGGTCGTCGAGTTGCCCTACGACGGCCGCGAGATGTCCATGGTCATCCTGCTGCCTGACGACGGCCGACTGGAGGAGTTCGAGGACTCGCTCGACGCGGACGTGCTGCGGAACGCCCTCGATTCCCTGCACTGGACCAGGCTGGCGCTGACCATGCCGCGGTTCACGATGGAGTCCAGCTTCAGTCTCAAAGACGCCCTGTCCGCGCTTGGCATGGAGAGCGCCTTCACGCCTGGTGTTGCCGATTTCTCGGGGATGGACGGCACCCGCGAGCTGTACATCGGCGACGTGGTGCACAAGGCGTTCGTCGAGGTGGACGAGGCCGGCACCGAGGCGGCGGCGGCGACTGCCGTGGTGATGCAGGCGACCGGCATGCCCGCGGAACCGCTCGAGCTCACTATCGACCGGCCGTTCCTGTTCCTCATCCGCGACATCGAGACAGGCACGGTGCTCTTCCTCGGCCGGGTGATGAACCCTGCCTGATCCTCGTTTGCGGTGCGGACCTCTGCGTCCGCCCGCCCCGAAATACGGGGACATGATTCTCCGGATGCCGTGGATGGGGGGACGGGCATCGTGTCCCCGCATTTCGGGCCTGTCCCGCTGTAGGGGCGGGCTCCACGCCCGCCCGCCATCCCGTCGTCGGTCGCCCGCCGTTGCGGCTCGCACCCACGATGACCACATCTCCCGTAGGGGCAGGCTCCCACGCCTGCCCGGTGGGGTGGCGGAGAAGTCACCCGTAGGGGAGAGGCATGCCTCTCCCGTTGGGTCGGTGACGCGTACGGCAGGGGCGAAATGACCTCGCCTGTCTGCACCCGCAACCTGCTGGTCCGTTGTCGGACGAAACGTGCCCCGGGACCGGCGGGAGGGTCTGAGACCCTCCCCTACACCTGAGGGTGCAATGGCACGTGGCATTCGGTCCGACGGTGTGTGGGCGCAACGCTACGGGAGAGGCATGCCTCTCCCCTACGGATATTGGGACGCGGCGCCTATGTGCCGTTCACCGTTGTCTCACCCACGCACGCTCGCCTGGCCCACTGTAGGGGCAGGCTCCCACGCCCGCCCGCCATCCCGTCGTC
>CAZOSR010000319.1:0-2082 GCA_964582445.1 uncultured Coriobacteriaceae bacterium
GGGCGTGGAAGCCGCCCCTGCATCCGGATGAAGGCCCATCACCCCGCCCCACCTGCAGGCCGAAATGCGTTCTGCTAACCTGTGCCGCGGGACCGAGTACGAGGAAAGTGAGGCAAGACAGAGATGAAGATAGTCCGCTATCGCGCCAACGGCAGGACCGAGTACGGCATCCAGGAAGGCGACGTCATCCAGGCACTCGTGGGCAGCCCGTACCGCGGTATCAAGAAGGCCGGCAGGTCGGTGAAACTGAGCGACGCCCGGCTGCTGGCGCCCTGTCTGCCGAGCAAGGTGCTCGCCATCGGCGCCAGCTACCGCAGCCACTGTCTCGAGGTCGGCCAGCCGATACTGGACGAGCCGATGATGTTCTTCAAACCCTCGACGTCGGTCGTTGGACCCGAGGACAAGCTGGTCCGTCCCCAAGGCGTGAAGCGTTTCGACTACGAAGCCGAGGTGGGCGTGGTGATGAAACGCAGGGCCTTCAAGGTCAAGAAGGACAAGGCGCTCGATTACGTACTCGGCTATACCTGTGTGAACGATGTCTCCGTGCGCGACTGGCAGAACGTTGCCGCCAACTGGCAATGGGGCAGGGCGAAGGGCTCCGACACGTTCTGTCCCATCGGTCCGTGCATCGAGACCGAGGGCAACCCGTATGACATGGGGGTGGAGTCCCGCCTCAACGGCGAGCGGAAGCAGCGCAGCAGCACCAGCGACCTCATCTGGGACATTCCGACGATGATAGAGTACCTCTCGTCGACCATGACGCTGCTGCCCGGCGACGTTATAGCGACCGGTACGCCGGTGGGCGTCAGCAACATGAACCCCGGCGACGTCATCGAGATAATCGTGGACGGCGTGGGGACGCTGAGGAACTACATCGTATAGGGTGCACGGCACTGCGTGCCCGTGAGGCTCCGTCACGAGCCGTGCAGCGGCCGTGGCGCGGGTAGTCACACCTTCCACGGTGCAGCCGGGTTTGAGTGCGGGGGGAGCGGTGCCGCGCAAGAGGGGTTCTCGCGATCGAGAGACCATCTCGCGGGGTTGTTGGCGATGTACTCACGGATATCATGCAACGCGACTTCGTTGCGGATGACGTGTTCGTAGTAGTTCGGCTGCCACAAGCGAGGGTAGACAGGCGACGCACCCCGCCGGGACTGAGCTGCTCCGTAGCGATGCGTTGTTAGCGTCTTGAATCCATGGACGATGGTCGATAGCTCCGGTGTAGCGGCAGGCTCCCATGCCTGCCCGGGGAGGTCCTGTGGCACGTCGGGCGATTCGTCCGCGAGAACCAGTATTCCGTGGATGTGATTTGGCATGACGACAAACGCATCGAGCCGCAGGGAGGGGTAGTGCTCCGGGAGTTCTGACCAGACCGAATTGACCATGCGGCCGACGGCGCTCAGTTGAACGCGGTCGTCGATTACCTGTCCCAGTCGACAGAATCGATAGGTTGTGCAAATCGTGACGAAGTAGGCGCCCGGAGACGAGTAGTCGAATCCCGGGAGTCGCAGGGTAGGTCTATGAAGTCGGGCGTGGCCGTCATGACCGCGTGATTCGTTCTGCCCGCGCACCCAGGCATTGTACACCCCGCCCCGGGGCAGGCATGGGAGCCTGCCGCTACAGGGACCGGGGTTGCTCACGACAGGCAGGCATGGGAGCCTGTGGCGGCTGGGTGCAAGGTTCCAGGCGAGAAAGTGGAAGGTTCAGCGTGCAACGTTGGAGCTTTCAAACCTGGAACGCCGGAAGAGGGCACGGGACGTTTCCGGCTCAGTACCACTCGAACTCGCAGGCGTTCGCCCAGGCCTGGACGAACTGGAACGAATCCCGATGCTGACGGAAAGCGTTCGAGGAGCAGATGCCGCGCTTCTCGAGGATGATGTCGACCGCGACGAGGATCTCGGCGGTCTCGGAAGGGGTCCAGCGGGGTCCACCGCGAGCCCGGTTGAGGTCGACCACGGCCTTCCTCAGGGAGGGCGCCACTACTTCATCGTCCCGCACGTCCATCGCCAGCGCTGTCATCGTCGCCTTCCCCCTTCGGACACCCACGCCGCGACCCGGCAGACCGCCGCGCCCGCGGCGCACGCG
>CAZOSR010000320.1:0-2074 GCA_964582445.1 uncultured Coriobacteriaceae bacterium
AGCGCCCTGAAGTGTGCAATGTCGATGGCCGTGTCGTAGCAGCGCCAGAAGAGCCAGTACGCCATCCGGTCGCCCTCGTTCAGCCGCGTCGCCAGTGCCGGCGGTTCGCCCGTTCCCGCCACACGCAGGTACTCCTGAACCGAGAAGGTGTTGACCGCGAACCATTCCCCCAGGCGAGAGGTCGCTCCCGCTCCGAGGCCGAGGAATGCATCCCGGGTCACTGTGGTGTAGCGCGGCGCGCCCGGCCGGTTGAAGCTCCAGATGGAGCTTCGCTCATAGCCGGCGCCGAGGGCGGCCGTGACGACCGCGGCCAGCATCCGTCGCTCCATCCGCCGCGACGGCAGCCTCAGCCTCGCAGCTCTGAGATGAGCGTCCAGAGGAGTGTCCGAGAATCGGATGAGCGGGTAGGCGGAGACCTGGCCGGCTCCGGCGGAGATGGATGTGGCGACGTCGCGCTCCGCCTGCTTCACGCTCTGTCCCGGAAGGGCGAAGATGAGGTCGACGTCTACGCACTCGAATCCGGTGGCAAGTGCGTTTGCGCAGGCGTCGTGCGCCGTACGGCTGTCGTAGTCGCGACCCAGCACCTTGAGTAGACGGTCGTCGAAGCTCTGGATGCCGAGGCTGACCATCGTGACACCGCTCTGCCTCATTGTTGCCAGGTTGTCAGGCCGGGCGTCCAGCGGGTGCACCTCAACGCCCACATCGGCTCCCGGCCGGAGGTTGCGCCCGATTCGTGACAGGACGGCTTCGATGATGTCCGGCGTCATCGACGGCGTGCCGCCGCCGAAGAAGACCGACTCGAACTCCACGCCGTCCCACTCCTGCAGGTATCGGCCCAGCTCCCGGAGCAGGGCCTCCCGGTAGGCTTCCGCTGTAGCGCGGTCGTACACCTGCTTCACATACGGGCAGAAGTGGCAGATGCGCCGGCAGAAGGGCACGTGGACGTAGAGACTCACGACCTCCGGCCTCGATAGCAGCGGCGTCTCCTGCCGCCGGAACGTGAAGCTCCCGCGACGCCCCGGAAAGAGCATCCGCAGCAGAATCGGGAGCAGCGGTCTCATCCGCAGTAGTATGCCAGACCGGCCGGTTGCGAGTGCGGACCCTGTGTCCGATTCGTGGTTCTTGGCGGACGAGCCGCAGGTCAGGTACCCTGTCTGTGGGAATGCATCCCCGGCGAGGATGCGCCCGAGGGGGTGACTGATGTCGGAGCTTCGCCTCGACCCGACGACCCGCGAGTGGGTCATCATGGCTCCCGAGCGCGGCGGCAGACCGCACGAGTTCACGGCGCCCGCGCACCGCACGCCTGAGTCGTACCTTGCCTCCTGTCCCTTCTGTCCGGGTAATGAATCCCGCACCACCGGCGAAGTAGCCTCGTATGCAAACCCCGCCACCGGCCGCTGGCGCGTTCGCGCATTCGAGAACAAGTACCCCGCCGTCCGACCCGGCGGCACGGCGGAGCGCCGCCAGGACCATCCGCTTGCCCTCAGCGTGTCCGGCGTGGGCGTGCACGAGGTCATTGTCGAGTCTGACCGCCACGACAGGCTGATTGCCGACATGGGCGACGACGAGGTCTTCGATGTCGTGCGCGTGTACCGCGACCGGCTGCAGGCGCTGACTGCGCTCGACTTCGTCAGGCAGGTCGTCATCTTCAAGAACCACGGCCCCTCAGCCGGTACGTCGCTCGAGCACCCGCACTCGCAGATAGTCGCCATGCCGGTCGTCCCGTGGCACCGCCGTCACCAGTACGATGTCGCTGCGCGACACTACGATGAGCGCGGCCGCAACCTCTACCATGAGATGGTCGAGTTCGAGTTGGCCGGGCGTGTCCGCGTCGTGCGCGAGTCTCCCTGCTTCGTCGAAGTGCACCCGTATGCCTCGCGCAAGCCTTTCGAGACCTGGCTGCTCCCGCGGACGCCGCGCGCCTCGTTCGCGGACCTGCCGGACGAAGACCTCCGCGATTTCGGCCGCGCGTTGCACGATGCGCTCCGCCGGCTGAACGTCGGGCTCAATAACCCTGATTTCAACCACATCCTCTACACCGCAGCCTCGGGGGACGCTGACGAACCGTACTACT
>CAZOSR010000321.1:0-2064 GCA_964582445.1 uncultured Coriobacteriaceae bacterium
GAGCGGCGCACCCCCAGACACAACCACCGGGGATCCCGTCTCCGTGGCAGCGGTAACGGTGACACCCGGTGGTGGCAGTGCCGCGACCGATCCTTGCGGCACCTGTACGTTAAACGCCGGGCCCGCCGACAAGGTTACGGTCCGTATCAAAGAAGTCGAGCGGCTCCTGCTTGAGCGCTGCCCGGTGATCAAGCCGACGTTAGACGTCGCTCGACAGGGCGCCCATATGGGCGCCCTGTTCGCTTCTCCGGCGCCCTAGCCCCTCGCTCCGTGACGCTAGGCGTATGTGCGGTTATGCTTGCGAGACCGGTACACCGCAGGAGGCGGTGCTCCGATTCTCTGAAGGGAATGGCGGATGCGCGTCTACGTTTGCTTCGATGACACCGACTGCCTGGGCGCCGACCGCGGCACCGGCAAATTGGTCCGCTGGTTCACAGAGCGGCTTCCCGACGGCTGTTCGACATGGGGTGTGGTCCGTCAGCAGCTGCTCGTCCATCCGGACGTGCCCTACACGTCGCACAACAGTTCGGGTTGCGCCGTGCTGGAGGTCGAGGATGCATCGGTGGTCGGGCTGCTTGCCGAGATCGGCGCGGCGCATATCGCCGAGCACTTCATCGACGGCAGCGACCCCGGCCTCTGCGTGGCCGCCGAGACGGCTGATCTCTCAGGGGTGATCGAATTCGGCAACCGTGCCGCGATCGAAGTCGTCAGCCAATCGCTCGCACGCGAGGTGGCCGAGGCCGCCGGCGTGCACCTCTCGGGACACGGCGGCACCAATGACGGCATCATCGGCGCGCTCGCCGGTGTGGGCCTTACAGCAGGCGGCTGGTCGGGCCGCTTTGTCGACTACCGCTCACCACTCCGTGAGTTCCCGGGCATCACAACGGTGGGGGACGTCATGGCCGCTGGAATGACCGTGCTTCCGGTGGACCGGAACGTCCAGGTGCCCAAGCCGTCGGACACACTCGACACGCAGGACTGGCTACGCCCCCGGCTCTGGGGCGGCCGCCCGGTCGTGCCAGTGATGAGCACGGGTCCTAGCTCCTGGTCTGCCATCGGCAAGCAGCGCGGCGCAGGCGATGGGCACGGTGCCGGCACCGGCCCCGGAACCGGCAACGGCCATGGCGGCGACGACTGGTAGGGTCCCGGTGCAGCATGCGCCACCTCCACCGGGCGTGGCGCGACAGACCGAACAGGCGTACGGTGGTCTCATGAGCGGCCTCAAGACCATAGACCAGCAGGCGCAGTTGAGCGCCATCGCCGATCCACGGCGGCTGGCGATCCTGCGTATGCTGATGGTCCGCCCCCTGACGCTGACACAGATCGGTCAGCGGATCGGCAAGCATCCTGCCTGGGTGCGCCACCATGTTCAGGTCCTCGTTGAAGCAGGGCTTGCAGAACTCGTGGAAGAGCGAGCAGTCCGCAACTACACCGAGAAGTACTACGGCGCGGCGGCAGGCGCTTTCGAGGCCCACATGATCATCGCCCCTGAATCAGATGAGCCCCGCACCCTGATCGCTCTGGGCAGCCACGACCTTGGCCTTGAGCGGCTGGGCGAGGACGTAGGAGACGCTCACGTGGGCTTGGTCAGTGTTCCCGTTGGCAGCCTGGACGGGCTGATCGCACTGCGGCAAGGCCTGTGTGACATCGCGGGTTGTCACCTGTTCGATGATGAACGCGGCGAGTACAACACGCCATTCCTGCGCCACCTCTTCCCCGACATCCCGGTGCTTGCCGTCACGCTCGCCTACCGCGAGCAGGGCCTCATGACTGCCCCCGGCAATCCGCTCGGCCTTCACTCCATCGTCGACCTTTCGCGTGAGGACGTCCGGATCGCCAACCGCAATCCTGGCTCGGGCACACGCGTCTGGCTCGATGCGCAGCTCAAGCGCGAGCACATGGACTCCAGTTCAGTGCCGGGATATGACTCGGTCCTCCCCACCCATACCGCGGTGGCCGCCGCGATCGCGTCCGGAAACGCCGATGCGGGCATCGGTCTTCGCGCGTCTGCGGAGGCGTTCGGTCTCTCGTTTGTGCCGATGTTCATGGAGCGCTACGACCTCG
>CAZOSR010000322.1:0-2056 GCA_964582445.1 uncultured Coriobacteriaceae bacterium
TATCTCGATGGACGTGTGTACACAGTCCAGACCTACTGAGAGGGCGTGGCATGGTTGGATTGGTGGTCCTTGCGGGCAAGGTGATGCTGATCGCGCTCACCGCCACCGCGCTCGCGCTCGGCGCGGTGCAGGCAGGCGGCGGCATGAGCCGCTACGCGAGCGCGGCACGGACGGTGGAGGACCGGTTCCACGACGAGTCCACAGACATGGACGAGATACAGAAGGCCCGAACCGAGGGCATGACCGACGCGGTGGTGGGCACCGCCAAGGCAGCGATGGCAGCGCAGACGATCGCGTCGCCCGACGTGCCCGTGAACCCCGTGGGGATCGGTTTCACCGATGCGATGTCGGCAGCGCAGGTGGCGATCGAGCAGTACGAGAGTATTGGTGCGGGGGCCGAGGCGAACGTGGGGTCGCCGGGTGCGAGCGCTGCGGCGGGGGCAGGCGGGCAGTCTGCCGGAGAGGTCGCGGCGGAAGCGGCGGACACGTTGAACGGTCCCGGAGTGGGCATCGCGGTGTCGCCCGATGGCAGCGTGCCGGTGGAGCAGGCGAGCGAGACGT
The DNA here is from genome assembly GCA_964582445.1 of uncultured Coriobacteriaceae bacterium. GTDB lineage: Bacteria > Actinomycetota > Coriobacteriia > Anaerosomatales > Anaerosomataceae > Anaerosoma. The sequence continues at coordinate 562 of CAZOSR010000322.1, forward strand.
ACTACATCGCGTGGTACTGCAAGGACTTCGGCTGGGAGCCTATCTACATCACCACGGTGGAGCAGTTCAAGGCCGACGAGATGGCGTACACCTATCCCGGCGGCGGGATCGATCCGAACGTGCCGCTCGTGAAGGTTCCGCTCACCGGCGCGTTCTCCTCGGAGGAAGAGGCGCGGAAAGCGGCGTACGGCATGATGAGCAATCCGCGCCCCGGCGGCGGCATCTACGCGGGTGTGCCGTTTGCCGACATCGGTGACAGGACCCACAGCCTGGAGTTCTGTGGCGGGCTGGAGTGGTGGCAGTAGTCTTCGTCCTTGTGGAGTCAGGGAGAGTCGCCCGCTTTGCTATGCTCTGAGGGGACCCGCTATCGAGGAGTCTCCTATGGGTGAGCAGTTCTGTACGTCGTGCGGTGCGCCGCGGGCTGGCGCCGAGAGTTTCTGCACGCGGTGCGGCAGCCGATTCGAGTCGTCCGGGCAGCCGCCTGCGGCACCCGTTGGCGCGTCCTCTGCACAGATTCCGGGCGCATACCCCGCAGCGCCCTCTGGCGCGCCTCCCGCCCAGCCTCCGGGAGCGTACCCTTCTCCCGCGCCCGTCCAGTACCAGCAGGTCCCACCGCAACGTCCACGCCGTCGCGGACGGGTCTGGGCCCTCGGCTGTCTGGGCGTGCTCTTTGCATGCGCCCTGGGATGCGGCGTGCTCTCACTGCTCGGCGGTGGCGAGGTGCAGACAGCCTCGCTCTCACCGGATCAGCAGCGTGTCGCCGAGGAGTTCGGTCTGCCCGAGACCTTCTCGGTGGTATGCGGCGAGGACGTGGAAGGTGCTGTGGCCGGAGAGGCTCCCACATCGCACCGGGTGGAGACGTGGGACTACCACACCATGGGCGTCCGCATCCTCTTCCGCGACGGCGCGGTGGTGGGTACACGCGATATCCCGGTCCTTGACCGTGCCGGCTTCGCATACCCGGCGGTTTCGCCCGCGTCCTTCGCCGAGGGCATGAGCGCCGGTGACGTGACCTCGATGCTGGGTCATCAACCCGGGGGCGAAGCCACGCTCGATGCGGGTCTGGGCGAGGACGTGCGCACGATGGTGTGGAGCGGAGTCGTCTCGTGCACGTTCGCCGATGACGGGCTGGTGGCTGCTGAGACGGCGCCTCTGCAGGTGGGGGAGGTGGCCGAGTGAAGACCATACTTGCACGCGACGACGGCTTCGCCATCACGACCATCCTTCTCATCGCCAGCGTGGCAACCGCCGTCATCATAGGTGGTTCGAGCACTACGGCTGCGGTGATGAACCGCAACGACATCCAGGAGGCCACCGGTCATATGCAGGACGTGGCCGCCGACATCCGTCAGCGCACCCAGGGGGACGACTCCGCGCAGGCCCAGGCGATGCGTGCGCATGCCGACAAGATGGATGCGGTAGCCGGGTCTCTGTCCGGTGCCGCCGACAAGGACCTGGTGGTGGCCGTCACCAACAACGTGGGCGATGCGGTGCT
>CAZOSR010000323.1:0-2039 GCA_964582445.1 uncultured Coriobacteriaceae bacterium
GGGGCCGGTAACCAGACGCCCGCCCCCGGCGGGGGGGCGGTCTGAGGTCGGGTCGGCTGTTCACCGGAACCGACGGGGCCGCCGGATACCCGGCGGCCCGCTTTGGTGAAGAGAGAGGACATGACACGAGAACTGCGCGGCATCAAGGCCGCCGATGCCATCCGGGCATTCGAGCGGGCCGGCGGGCAGATGCGTCCGGGCAAGGGCGACCACGTCAACCTGAAGATGCCCAACGGACGGATTATCACGTTGCGCGCTGTCGGTGAAGTGAAGCTCGGCAGACTCAGGGACGCGATACGCGAAGCGGGCATGACGGTCGACGATTTCGCCAAACTGCTACAATGAGAACTGGACGATAGGGCCGATGGAATACACGGTCATGGTGTACCCCGCTGAAGAGGGCGGCTACTTCACGCGTGTGCCGTTGCTCCCCGGTTGCGGCTCGCAGGGGGAGACGATTGAAGAGGCGCTGCAGAACACTCGCGAGGCAATCGAGTGCCATCTCTGCGCCCTTCGCGAAGACGGGCAGGAGGTGCCCACCGAAGGACCGTCCTTTCAGGGGCGCATCGCGGTCAGCCTCCCGGCGTGAGGTGCTCCGTCCCTTTCGCCCAGGGCGTAGCTCTCGGCCTTGCATGGCCGCTGGTGAGATTCGATTCCTGGTTAGAGGGTTAAAGACGCGGGCCGCCGGATACCGGCGGCCCGCTGTCTTATCTCCGAATCCGCAGCTCGCGGCTACTTGCGGTACTTGCTGACGAAGCGCTCGATGCGCTGCAGCGCTTCTTTGATGCCCTCGTACGGGGTGGCGTAGCAGATGCGGATGTGGTCCTTGCCCTGCAACCCGAAGGAATCGCCCGGCAGTACCATCACCTTCTCCTCCAGCAGCAGCTTCTCGCAGAAGGCCTCGGCGCTGAGGCCGGTGATGGAGATGTCCGGGAAGATGTAGAAGGCGCCCTTGGGTTCGGCCGTCTTCAATCCCATGCGGTTCAACTCGCTGTAGAGCAGGGTGCGGCGCTGTTCGTAGTGCGCCAGTATCTTCGCGAAGTCCGCCTCGTCGTCCATGTTCAGCGCGGCCAGCGCAGCCCACTGGGTGGAGTTGGGAGGGCAGAGCATGGTGTGCTGGGCCATCTGCAGCATGGCGTTGATGATGTCGGCGGGGCCTGCGGCGTAGCCGATGCGCCAGCCGGGCATGCCGTAACGCTTGGAGAAGCCATCCAGCAGCAGGGTGCGCTCTTTCATACCGGGGAGCGTGGCGAAGCTGGTGAATTTCGCGCCGCCGTAGATGAACGTGCTGTATATCTCGTCGGCGATGACAACGAGGTCGTGCTTCTCGGCTATCTTCGCCACTCCCTGGAGCGTCTTCTTCTCCATGAGAGCGCCGGTGGGGTTGGCCGGGTTGCCGAAGAGGAGCGTCTTGGTCCTCTTCGTTATCTTCTTCTCCATTTCGTCGGGCTCGAGTGCGTAGTTGTCGGACGGATAGGTCGGCACACGCACGGTGACACCCTCAGCGAGGACGACCATGGGCGGGTAGCAGATGTAATGGGGGTCGGGCGTGATGACCTCATCACCCGGGTTCAGCAGGGCGCGGAAGCCGAGGTCCATCGCCTGGGAGACGCCCACGGTGACGAGGATCTCTGACTCGGGGTCGTACTCGAGTCCGTGGCGCTTCTTCAGATTGGCCGCGATGGCCTTCCGAAGCTCCGGGAAGCCGGACGTGGGTGTGTATTTCGTCCAGCCCTCTGAAGCGGCCTGTGCTGCTGCCTCGCAGACGCAGGCAGCCGTTCCGAAGTCCGGCTCGCCCACGGCAAGCGAGATGAGACCCTCCTTTGACATGCTGTGGAGCAGCTTGAGGAACCGGGCAAAGCCGATGCCTGCGATGCTGTCCACGCGTTGAGAGGTGCGCTTCTTGTGGCCGCTTGGTTCAGACATGTACGTACTACCTGACCTCCTGGTCTCTATTTGCAGCCCGCTCTGCGGGCGTACATCCCATGGCCGACTTGCTGCGGAGCGGCGTCTCGTTCCGCGGCGCAACAGGGCTGTGA
>CAZOSR010000324.1:0-2018 GCA_964582445.1 uncultured Coriobacteriaceae bacterium
TTGGCGACGGCGCAAGGCGTAAAAGTACAGCGCGAAGTTCACCCCGGCTGCCAGCATGAAGAAGGTGACAACGGACGTCACGAACGGCTGGTGTACGTAGGCACCGAGGCTCTCCTGAAGATGCAGGAAACCGCCTGTGGGCATGGTGCCGAACATGATGTTCATGGCGTCATAGAACGGCAACCTCGCCACCACCCACAGCAGCACGAACTCAATCAAGGAGAACGCCATGTACAGCGCCCACAGTGCGCGAGCGGTGTCGGCGACCCTGGCACGCAGCCTCTCCGGTTGCGGTCCGGGCATCTCGGCTTCGAACAGGCGCGCCGCGCCGACGCCAAGCATGGGAAACAGAGCCACGAAGAAGGTGATGATGCCCATGCCGCCAATCCACTGGGAGAAGTTGCGCCAGAGCAGAACGCTCGGCGCCTGAGGTCCCACGGTCGTGAGGACAGTGGCGCCGGTCGTAGTGAAGCCAGACATGGTCTCGAAAAAGGCGTCCACGAAGGAGGGCAGCACGCCGGAGATGACGTACGGCAGCGCGCCGATCACGGAACCCACGACCCAGGTACAGGTCACGAGCGCGAGCCCTTCGCGACGGGAGAGGCTTCGCTCCGGAGATGGGATGAAACGGAAGAGCGCGAGCCCGCCGAACAGGGCGATGGCGATCGGGACCAGGAAGCTCACATGCTCGCCGTCGTGCGCGATGGCGACAGACCAGAGGAGAGGAAAGCACAGCAGTCCGCCGAGGACGGCCAGCACAACACCGAGGTACTTGACAACTACACGAATGCTCACGGTGCCTTGAAGAGTCTCTCCACCGCGGCGACCTCATCAAGCAGTGCCGCCACAACCACCGTGTCGCCCGGCTCGACAGTCGTCGTCCCCGTAGGGAGCAGAACCGTGTCTCCGCGGACGATGGCGCCAAGAGCGGCCTGCTTCGGCCACTCCAACTCACTCACTGAGTGCTTGCTGATGCGCGCGTTGGAAGCCACAACGAACTCGATCGCCTGGGCATCCTCGTTGCCGAGTAGGGCGACCGACTCCGCGCCACCGTGCAGAACATAGTGCGCGATGCGGCTGCCGCAAAGGAGCAGCGGTGACATGGCGACGTCCACGCCGATGGCCTCGGCGAGCTGAATGTAGTCCGGCTCGTCCACAACGACGATATTGCGCGAGACACCGACATCGCGCGCCACGAGTCCAGCCAGGATATTGAGGGACTCGTCGCCGGTCGCCGCCACGAAGGCATCGGCGTGAGCCACCCCTTCATCCACGAGCAACTCCCGGTCGGGTCGGCCTCCCTGGACAACCACTGCGCGCTTGAGCTTGGAGCTAAGCTCCTGAGCGCGGGCAGGGTTCTTCTCCATCAGTTTCACCCGGACGCCGCGCTTCTCCAGAGCCTCCGCCACGTGGAAGCCTATCGTCCCGCCGCCGAAAACAACCACCGTCCTGGGCGAGCGCAAGGGCATCTCGAATATGGCGCCGAGCTCGTCCATGTCCTTCCGTGCCGCGATGAGATAGAGGCGGTCCCCCTTCTCAATCTTGTCCTCCGCCGCGGGTACGCGCGTCTCCTCGCCGCGCCCCAGCATGGCTACCACACAAGGACGCGGGAACGGGATGTCGGAGATGCGCTTGCCGACCACCGTCGCGCTCTCCGCCTTGAACTCGCGGAGCTGTACTCGACCGTCGGCGAACTCCTCCATAGGCGTGGCATAGAGGCCCGAGAGAATGGAGACAATCTCCCTGGCGGCTTCGATCTCGGGATTCACGAAGAGGTCGACGCCAAGTCCCTTTGGCCTCACTACCTTACGCGGAGCATAGTGGGACTTCCCCCCGACGAGCAGGTAGCTTGAGTATTCCGGATTCCTCACGCGAGCAATGGTCTTCTTGGCCCCGAGCTCTTTGGCCATGAAGCAGGTAATCATGTTGCTCTCGTCGATGCCTGTCACCGCAACGACGAGGTCGGCCCGCTGCACTTCGGCCTGCCACAGAACCTTCGGCGTGGCGGCGTTGCCGAC
>CAZOSR010000325.1:0-1057 GCA_964582445.1 uncultured Coriobacteriaceae bacterium
CCACGGTGTACGTGTAGCACGCCAGCAGCACAACCACGATGTAGAGCGGCACGATGAAGCGGGGTCTGTCCCAGGCGGAGACGCCCCTCTTCAGTGTCGAGCCGGACAGCCGCTTCACGGATACCACGATGTCTTTGACGAGCTGCAGCAGCAGCATGGTGGAACCCAGGGCCACTGCCAGCTTCGGAATCCACATCGGCGTCGTGAGGATGGTGACGCTGACTTCATGAGAACGGATCGCCTTCTCGACGAATGCGATCGCGTAGTATGAGAGATAGGCTGTGAAGACGGTGGCGAAGGCCAGCGTCATCAGGTTCCACACAGCTCTGGTGTGTTCGGAGAACTTGATGATGAGGAAGTCGACGCAGATGTGGCTGTTCTCCCGCTGGGCGTAGGCCAGTGAGATGAAGCTGAACCAGATGAACAGGTAGATGCTGATGTCGTAGCTCCATATCGTCGGAGCGTTGAAGGCGTACCGCATGATTACTTCGTAGCAAACGGCTACGGCGCTGGCGACAAGGATCGCGCCTCCGAGTACGCCCCCGGCGCGGGAGAGCCCGTCGATACCTCTGCCAATGCGTGCGGCTGCTTGTGCCATGTTCTGCCCCCTATTCGGTGCTTCCGGGATTCATGGATGATTCCTGGACGCCTAGCCGATGGGGCGGTTGGCGATCAGGTCCTGCCACGTGGCGGAGCCGTTCTCAGTCGCCGCAATCATGGCGAGTGCTTCAGCCGTCACCTCGGCGCCCATGCTTTCCTGCATGAACACGTCCATCTTCTGCTTGATGAGGGCGCGGATCTCCGCGGCCTGGGCATCGTTGAACTCGTATACCGTGCAGCCGGAGTCTTTCAACTGCTGGATGTCGGAGTCGATGCTGGCAAGGCCGGCTTCCACCGGGTAAGCCTCGGCGATACGGGCGGCCTTCTCGATGGAGGTCTGTTGCTCGGGCGCGAGCGAGTTCCACCAGTCAAGGTTTGCGGCGATGACGTAGGGTACGGGTCCCCACTGGAAGATGCTGACGTTCTTGCCAACCTCGAACCACTTCCGGCTGACGAA
>CAZOSR010000325.1:1067-2009 GCA_964582445.1 uncultured Coriobacteriaceae bacterium
GAAGGTGGTCAAACCCGAGGCGCCACCGTCGATGGTCTTGCGCTCCATCGCCATGTAGACGTCGCTCGAGCTCATGACGACCGGGGAGGCTCCGAGTGCCTCGAGCACCACGGCGACGGTGCTGCCACTGGCCCTGATTTTGAGTCCCTGGTGGTCCGCCACTTCGGTCACGGGGTCGACCGTGATGACGGCGTAGTTCGGAGCGTACAGGCTGGTGGCCAGGAGTTTGGCGTTGCCGTTCTTCTCCCAGTCGGGCTGCATGTACTTGTAGAAGTAGCCGCCGCCGTTCTTCGTGTCATAGAGGAACCGGAAGTAGTGGTCGATGTCCTTGAAGTAGCCGGATGTCGAAATGATGTTCCCCGTCGGACACCTTCCGGCGAATCGCGCCGGGTCCGTCTGGGCCATCTCGATGGTGCCCTCGGGCAGCACGTCGACAATCTCCAGGTCTTCGTAGAGCTGCTGGGCCGGATACTGGGCGAACTCGAGCGTGCCGCCGCTCTCCTTCACCGCTTCATCGATGAGCATCTTGACTGCCTCATCGGTGTAGTGGCCGACCGGCATGACGCTGTGGATCCTGACCGATACGTTCTTGGGGGTTTCAGCTGCGCAGCCTGCGAGGGGCAGTACAAGGAGAACCGCAGCAAGGGCGACAAACGCGCACCTTCGAACCGATAGCTTGCTCAATTCCTCACCTCCCGAGATCATTCCTGTCAGTGTTCCGTGCGACTCTCCTGACTAGCTGACCATTCCCACCTCCTGTGTCCGGTCCGATGCATGCGCATCGTTGAGGCCGTCATCCGGACCCGGCGGCCTCCGCGCCGGCGAAGTCATTCCTCTACACGGCGCGCAAGCATGTTCGCTGAGTGTCCTGCGTCAGGGACGCTTCTCTTCCGTCGCGGCGTCGCCGCCGGAGCGCCAGTAGCTGCGGGTGTCGCAACGGCG
>CAZOSR010000326.1:0-1144 GCA_964582445.1 uncultured Coriobacteriaceae bacterium
CTGTTCACGGACCATCTCGGTGTGTACTATCTGCTGTCAAACCTTGCCGGCATCGCTGCGGCCACCATGTGGAACTTCCTTGTGAACGCCCGATGGACATGGCGACCGCGGTCTACGTCGAGGGCACTGCGATGAGGATATGCATAGTCGGCTCCGGAGTGGTCGGTCTTGCGACTGCCGCCGGCTTGAAGCGCCAGGGACATGATGTCGTCTGCCACGACACGTCTCTCGATCGCAGACAGGCCCTCGAAGCTGATGGGTGGGAGGTCATCGCCGCACTGTCCGATGCCGGTGCATGCGACGTCTTCTTCATCTGCGTGCCGACGCCTCCCGCGCCGGAGGGGTTCGACCTCAGCTACGTTCGGGTGGCAACACAGGCGGTGCGCGACCTGCTGAAGCGGCAATCCTGCCCGGTGGTCGCTGTCCGGAGCACCGTCCTGCCGGGCACGATGCGTCGCGTCGTGCTTCCCGTTCTGGAGGGCGATGGCCGCACTCTCGGGCGCGATTTCGGGCTCTGCTACAACCCCGAGTTCCTGAGGGCGGCGACTGCGCTGGACGACCTGCTGCATCCTCCGCTCACCGTTGTCGGTGAGTTCGATGGCCGGAGTGCGGACGTCGTGGCACAACTGCACGAGCCATTCGGCGCCCCCATTCTCAGGACTACACCTGAGAACGCCGAGGCCATCAAGTGCTTCTCGAATGCGTTCAACGCCACGAAGATATCGTTCTTCAATCTCCTGTATCTTGTCTGCCGCTCGTCAGGGCTGGACCCCGAGGTGGTGTCGAAGTCGCTTGCTGCTGCAACAACCGCGATACGGTTTGCCGAGTACGGCACGCCCGGGGGACGACCCTATCAGGGGGCCTGCCTGCCGAAGGACACGCAGGCGTGCATCAGCTACACAAGACAGCTCGGCCTGGACGCGACGCTGCTTCAGGAAGTGGTACGGATAAACGAAGATATGGCCAGGCGCACCGGGGCGCCTGCCGAGCAGGCGGCACGTGTGTGTTCCGCGCCTGAATCACAGGCCCAACTGAGCAGCGGAGCGGACCAGGAACACGAATCGAGTGCGGTATGAGCAGCATGGCGCGGGCATCGCGCGCACATAGGACTTGGGTCGTTCTTGGTGCGATTCTTGTGCTGGCC
>CAZOSR010000326.1:1154-2006 GCA_964582445.1 uncultured Coriobacteriaceae bacterium
CCGACTCTGGCGCATACACACTCTCTTCGCCGTGTTCCACGACTATGACCCCGGCGCGTACTCGCTCGGTGCACGGTTCATCCTCGAGGGCTACATGCCCTACAAGGATTTCGTGCTGGTGCATCCCCCGTTGTACGACTTCGTGCTTGCCGGCATCTACCGGGTCTTCGGCTACAACTTCTTCTACGGCAACTACCTGTCCGTCGCCCTGTCCGTCGCGAGCATGGTCCTGCTGTACTTCATCGGCAGAAAGCTCTTCAGTGAGAGAGCGGGGCTGGTGGCAGCTGCGCTCTTCGCTGTCGAGCCGCTGATGGTCTACTTCGGGCGCCGGTGCGTTCAGGAGATGCTTGGCATCACGCTCGTCTTGTGTGCGGCGCTGTTCGGGCTGCGGTATCTCGAAAAGCGAAAGGCCCTGCCCTTGCTGGTTTGCGGCGTGTTGCTGGGGCTGGCGATGGCGACCAAGTACGTGTTCGGGCCAATCATCATCGGTGTCGCTGTGGCCCTGTGGGTCGCTTCGGCCGGGCCGGCAGTGTGCAAGGAGTTGAGGCACGCCGGCAGTCTCCGTTTCTGGGCGCTCTGGTTGTGTGCCGCCGTTGTCCCGTACTCGCTGCTGTTCTTCCTCAGGTACGTGGCGAGGGTGCCGGTCTCGCTTCCTCTGTTCCACCCGATGCGGTTCTCCGCGGACGACATCTCCATTCTCCTTCTCGTGTTCGTTGCTCCACTCCTCTTCGCCCTCGTTTGGACGAATTCGACGGCGCGCGTCGGGCGGTGGTGTCTTGCCCTGCTCAAGTCCGGAGCCCACCGCACGATGTGGCCTATCGTCGTCGGCGGAGTCGTTGGCTTTCTGTGTGT
>CAZOSR010000327.1:0-2004 GCA_964582445.1 uncultured Coriobacteriaceae bacterium
GCTCCCGCTGGAGCCGGTATCAGCGCCAGCAGCAGCGCCAGCAGTACACCCAGTCTCAGCGCCCGAACCATAGCTCAAAGCTCCTGTAGAGGAAGTACCCGCCGACCATGATGATGACGATGCCCGAGACGAGACTCGTGTCTGCGATGCCGAGCCCCCACAGCAGGAGCCCGACGAACGCGGCGATATTCAAGATGTGGTGCCGGCCGACCAGGGCCAGCACTGCGAGCCCGATGTAGAGCGCGACCTCAGCGACGTCCACGTGCGAGCCCCCTTCCCAGTTCCGCGAGTTCCTTCACGGTGAGTTGTCCTGTGGCGGCGACGCGCGATAGCAGGTCGGCGTCGCGTGACGAGTCGCCAGTGAGGTCGACCGGCGGCGCGGGCGCGTCCTCGATACGCTCGCCGTTCTCGTCGACGAGAGGCTCGCCCGGCTTGTAGATGCGCGGCCCGCCCTGTTGTGTTGCGTCCAGCACGAGGCGCCGCTTCTTCGTCGTCAACTGCATCATGCCCTCGGACGGGTCGACGACAGCAAACGTGTCGTAGTAGTCCCAGTAGTGGTGAGCGAACAGCGTGACCATGCCCATGCAGGTCCATTCCCGCCCGGTCGAGAATCCCTTGACATCCCATATCGTCATGTTGATGAACTGGCCTCGCGTGCGCCCATCGGCTCGCTGCTCCGGGTCGTAGTATTGGTCCTTGCACACGATGAGGTAGTGCGTCGCCCAGCGGATGCGCGGATGCACGTGCAGCCAGTTCTGCGCGTCGTAGATGATGGTGAGGTCCAGCTTGCGTCGCTGGGTTCCCACCTGTCCGAACAGCCGCGACGTGGTGGTCGAGAACAACATGCTGTCGAAGAACTGAGGCAGCTCGCTGATGCCGATACACGCGCGCGGCGGTAGATTCTGAATGAGGAGTGCCTGAGCCGGGTCGATGTCCTCAGACCACGGCTCGCCGAAGGTGGGCTTATCCTTGCGCCCGTCCTGTACCCGGTAGCCGGGGAACGTGTAGAGCGGGCACCCGTCCTTGCGCCGCTTCATCATGAAGTGCGTCATGCCGAGGGTCTTGCCAGAGCCCTCCGGCCCGACCAGTCCCGCTATGTACCCGCGACTCACTTCGCCCTCTCATTGTCCTGTGAACTGGGCCGCGACCATCCGCGTGCTGTCGGGTTGAGCCCCGTCGCGATGATGCCCGTCGTCGCCTGGAGGAGTTCGAGGCGGGACCGCCCGCCAACTGACGGCGACGCGGCGAGCCAGTTCAGCATCATGTCGATCTTGTCCTGGAGCCCGAACTTCTCGCACTTGTGAATGAAGGTCACGACCGCGTTCCGTTGATTCTCGTCGCGGAACACCGTCCGCATGAGCAAGTCCTCATACGACTTGCCGATATGCACGAACTCGCGGATGGCGTTCGGCATGTCGATGGCCTGGACCGTGCGGTCGATGTCGGTCATCGAGTCGCCGTCAAACGGTATGTCGGCGATGCTTCCGTGACCGTTGCCCTTGCGCTGTAGCCGTGCCATCTATCTCCCCAACTCCGACATCATCATGAATACGAGAAACGCCAGTATCCCTATGGCCGGAATCCAGAGCCCAACCTGTAGCTTCTCCCACGCGCTCCGCACGACGCCGAAGATCGGTTTGGCCTCGGGCCAGTTGCGCGCCTGGTACAAGTCCTCGGGCAACTGTCCGACCACCTTCGGCGGCATTTCGACGGCGCGGAGCGTCCCTTCGCCGTCGACGGTGCACAGGTGCATAAGGCGACCCTGATACCTCAGCGGCTCGCCTGGGGGATTCTCTCTGTAGGCGCATCCCCATCCCTTGTCCGGGTCGAGGATGACGACATTCGGTAGACGTCGTTCTCTTCGCTCTCTCTGTCTCATATTCCCGGTATCCTCACCGTGCCCGAACTCACCGCCACGACGAGCGCCATGACGCCGATTGCCAGCACGAGCCCGACGACGCAGAGGCGCATGAGCGATCGCGCCCATTCCTGCATCGCGAGCCG
>CAZOSR010000328.1:0-2000 GCA_964582445.1 uncultured Coriobacteriaceae bacterium
GCGAGCTGGAAACGGAGGTTGAACAGCTCCGTACGGCTCTCCTTGAGCTTCTCGGCGATCTCGCTCTCCGCGAGGTCCTTGATGTCCGTCGTCTTCATCTATGCTTCACCGCCACTGTCAGCACGGGTCACGAACTTGCACTTGATCGGCAGCTTCTGCGCCGCGAGGCGCATGGCTTCCTTGGCGACTTCCTCGCTCACACCGGCCACCTCGAACATGATGCGGCCGGGCTTCACGACAGCCACCCACTTCTCCGGGTTACCCTTGCCGGAACCCATACGGGTCTCGGCGGGCTTCTGCGTCACGGGCTTGTCCGGGAATATGTTGATCCAGACCTTACCGCCACGCTTCATGTAGCGGGTCATCGCCACACGGGCTGCCTCGATCTGGCGGTTGGTGATCCACGCCGGCTCGAGGGCCTTGAGGCCGAACTCGCCGAACGCGATCTCCGTTCCACCCTTGGCGACGCCCTTGCGGGAACCGCGCATCACCTTGCGGTGCTTGACGCGCTTTGGAAGCAGCATCTAGCCCCTCCTTCCGTTACCAGCGCCACGGCGGCCACGAGGCCTGTCGTCACGGCGCTCGGGACGCGAGCGCTCCATGAGCGCGGCTTCCTCGGCAGCGGTCATGTTCTGACCGGGCAGCTTGTCGCCACGGTAGACCCAGACCTTCACGCCCACGACGCCGAAAGTCGTGACCGCGTCGGCCGTGCCGTAGTCGATCTTGGCGCGCAGCGTGTGCAACGGCACCCGGCCCTCGCGATACCACTCACGGCGGCCCATTTCGGCACCGCCGAGACGGCCGGAACACTGGATCCGGACACCCAGGGCACCGCCCTTCATCGCGCTCGTGACAGCCTTCTTCATCGCACGGCGGAAACCGACACGTGCAACGAGTTGCTCGGCCACGCTCTGCGCGACGAGCGTCGCATCGATCTCGGGACGCTTGATCTCGACGATGTTGACCGCCACGGGATGACCTACGAGCTGCTCAAGATCCTTGCGCAGGACGTCGACCTCAGCGCCCTTCTTGCCGATGACGATGCCCGGGCGTGCGGTCCAGATCTCCACGAAGACCTTGTCGCCCTTGCGCTCGATGTCGATACGCGAGACAGCCGCACGGCGCAGCTTGGCCTTGAGGTACTTCCGGAGCGCAAGGTCCTCGGCCAGGGTCTGGCTGTACCCCTTGTCCTGGTACCAACGGCTCCGCCACTCCTCGGTGATGCCGAGACGGAATCCGACGGGATAGACTTTCTGACCCATGCGCCTACGCCTCCTCTCGCTGCTTCACGACCACCGTGATGTGGCTCGTGCGCTTGTTGATGCGGAACGCACGGCCCATGGCGCGGGGGCGGATGCGCTTGATCGTCGGTCCTTCATTGACGAACGCCTCCGACACGAACAGTGTCTCGGGCTTGATGCGATGCTGCTTCTCCGCGTTGGCGGCCGCACTGTGCACGACCTTGCCGACGACCTCTGCGGCAGCACGGGGAGTGAACTTGAGAATGGCCTCAGCATCCGGCACGGACTTGCCGCGGACAAGATCCACGACCTCGCGCGCCTTGCGCGGGCTCACCCTCACGTATTTCGCCGTAGCTCTTGCTTCCATCAGCGCTTGCCCTTCTTCCGGTCATCCGCGTGACCGCGGAACGTACGCGTCGGCGAGAACTCGCCGAACTTGTGGCCGACCATGGACTCGGTCACGTACACCGGGACGTGCTTCCGGCCGTCGTGCACGGCCACCGTGTGCCCGACCATCTCGGGGAAGATGGTGGAGGCACGCGACCAGGTCTTGATGACCTTCTTCTCGCCAGCCTCATTCATGTCCTGAATGCGCTTCAGGAGACGCGGCTCGACGTAGGGTCCCTTCTTCAGGCTTCTGCTCATCGATTGCTCCCTCTCCCGCTACTTCTTGCGGCGGCGGATGATCATCCGGTCGGACGCCTTGTGCTTCGCACGCGTGCGATGCCCCTTGGTGGGGACACCCCACGGCGTCACCGG
>CAZOSR010000329.1:0-1988 GCA_964582445.1 uncultured Coriobacteriaceae bacterium
CTCTCTCCGGAGCTGCGGGCAGCCATGGGTGAGGCCGCGCTCAAGGCTGTGCGTGCCGTGGACTACGTGAACGCCGGCACCGTCGAGTTCCTGCTCGACACCGATGGCAGCTTCTACTTCATGGAGATGAACACCCGCGTTCAGGTGGAGCATCCAGTGACCGAGCAGGTCACCGGAGTTGACATCATCAAGGAGCAGATCAGGATCGCATCGGGCGAGCGCATGAAGCATGCCACGCAGCAGTCGGTGGGACTGCGAGGACACGCGATCGAGTTCCGCATCAACGCGGAGGACGCACTGCACAACTTCCGACCGCATCCGGGCCAGGTGGAGGTCTTCAATCCTCCCGGAGGTTTCGGTGTGCGGGTGGATAGCCACGTCTACGGTGGCTACATCGTGCCGCAGCACTACGACTCACTCCTTGCCAAGCTTGTCGTGTGGGGCGAGACTCGCGAGGAGGCGGTTGCGCGCGCACGCCGCGCGCTTGATGAGTTCATCGTGGTCGGCATCCCCACCACCATCCCGTTCCACCAGTACGTGGTGGAGGAACCGCATTTCGCGCGTGGCGAGGTCTATACTGACTACGTCGAACAGCATGTCGCTCAGGAAGACTTGATCAGGTTCGCCACCGGCGCGCCTACCACAGAGGAGGGCCGCGATGTCTGAGGAGATCACGCTGGATGGGATCGGGGTCGCCCCCGGTGTCCTTGAGACGATCGCACAGGTCTCCGCGCAGTCCGTCGACGGCGTTGCGCAGATCGTGTCGGCTGGCGGCGGCCTGGCGGGGCTGGTGCCCAAGGGCCCTGCGCGCGGTGTGACCGTCGAGGTTGGCGAAGACGGCGCTCTCGCTGCAAGCGTCCATATCAGTGCGCTCTACGGTCGTCCGTTGCGCGAGGTCGCCACCGATGTGCAGCGGGCGGTCACCGATGCGTTGCTCACGCATACCGGTCAGACGGTTGCCTCAGTCGACGTGTTCGTCGATGGCGTCGTCTTTCCGGAGCAGTGATGCGCGTGAGGCGGCACGGTTAGACGATGCTCGAGAGAACCCGCGCACGCCGACAGGCGCTGCAGATACTCTACCAACGCGAGATCACCGGGCGGGATGTCCAGTCGATCCTGAGCACGCGCACCTACAATGACGAGGACGGCGTGCCGTCCGACTACTCACGGGAGTTGGCTCTCGGCACCGAGTGCAACCAGGCGGCGATCGACGCCGAGATCGAGGCCACGTCGCAGCATTGGTCTTTGATGCGTATGCCGTTCGTCGATCGGAACATACTGCGGCTCGCCGTGTACGAGATCGTTTTCGAAGACGGTGTTCCGGCCTCTGTCGCGATCAACGAGGCGGTCGAACTCGCCAAGGCGTACGGCGGCGACGACTCACCGAAGTTCGTCAACGGCGTGCTTGGCAGGATCGCAGAGTTGCGTGGGGACGCCGTGGTCATCGATGTGGATGGTTCCGAACCGGCCGCAGGTGAGGGCATCGACGAGGAAGGGGTCTGATCAAGAATGGCGGACGAGAAGCATACGTTCGGGACCGCCCGGATCAGGCTCGAGGAGATCGCTGCCGAGGTGCGCAAGAAGGACACCTCGCTTGAGAAGAGCCTCGATCTTCTGGAAGAGGGTGTCCGTCTCGCCAACATCTGCACCGAGCTCGTGGATCATACGGACATGAGCGAGCCCTCGCGTACTGAGACTGTCGATGCGGAATCACTCAACGTCGAATCCGGCGAGTCCGCTCCGGAGGCGAGCACCGACGAGATGCCCGAAGAGGATGACGTCGCTCGGGCGGATGTTGCCGGAGACGGGTTCGAAGAGGAGTATGACGACGAGGACGAGCCATCGGATGTCGCGTCGGTCGAGTGACCGCTCGGTCACGGCTGGGTTCCGGCCATACGGACCGCGGCCGCGCCTGATGATACGATGAGGCTCCACGATGTCGCGATGCGGCCCCACCACCGGGAGCGTGCCTGACCAGTGCCAGATAC
>CAZOSR010000330.1:0-1972 GCA_964582445.1 uncultured Coriobacteriaceae bacterium
GTGCGAAACCTGAGGGCGCTGACCGGCTCGAAGACCGACCTCGCCTACCTGGGCCTGCCGAGCCGGATAGTCGATGCACTGCAGGAGGGCTCATGAGCACCCGCTCTGCCCGCATCCGCACGCAGAGCGCTGTGAAGGAGGACAGACATGGAGGGTATTGACGTCAATGCCCCTGGGACCACGCAACTGCTGATGGGTAACGAGGCGATCGTCCGGGGGGCGCTGGAGGGAGGCGTCGGTTTCTCGGCGCAGTATCCCGGCACGCCGTCATCGGAGGTGCTCTCGGTCATGGCGTCGGTCGCCAAGAACCTGCGCATCCACACCGAGTGGTCGGTGAATGAGCTGGTGGCCGCCGAGGCTGCGGCTGGCGCATCGTTCGCCGGCATTCCGGCGCTCTCGGCGATGAAGCAGAACGGCGTCAACGTCATCTCCGACTTCCTGGTGAACGTCATCATGACGGGCATCGGCACAGGCGGGCTGGTGCTGGTCACCGGCGACGACCCGTCGGCGATATCGAGCTCAAACGAGGAAGACTCCCGCTGGATCTGCAAGTGGATGGACATGCCGCTCCTGGAGCCTTCCACCGCCCAGGACGCCAAGGACATGGTGAAGTGGGCCTTCGAGCTCTCGCGGCTGGTCGACAACCCCTGCTTCGTGCGCGAGACGACGAGGCTGGCCCACACGCGCGGCAAAGTCGTGCTGGGTGAGTTGCCGACGGAGCGGAAGACCGCGTACTTCCCCGACGTCTGGGACATGTGCAAGCCGGCGAAGAGCCAGTTCACCTCCGGTCCGTTCGGCATCCTGCACCACAAGGCGCATGAGAGACTCAAGAGAGTTGTGCCCGTGTTCGAAGCATCGGCGTTCAACACGTACGAGGGGCCGGAGAAACCCGAGCTACTCATCATCACGTCCGGCGTCTGCTACCTCTACGCCCAGGAAGCCGTGGCAATGCTGGGTGTGGGAAACAGGGTCGGCATCTTCCGGCTCGGCACCACGTGGCCGCTGCCCGAGCAGACCGTTCGGAAGCAACTCGAGCGGACATCGAACGTGCTGTTCGTCGAGGAGATAGATCCGTTCATCGAGGGCAGCGTCATGGAGTTCGCCGCGAGCCTGGGCGCGTCGCTGCCGCCGAAGACCTACCTGGGCAAACGCTCGGGGCACATCCCTTCGTGGGGCGCCCTGAGCACTGACCTGGTGGCCCAGACGCTGGGCTCCATCCTCAAGGTGCCCTACACGGTGGCGGGCAGGGACGCCGCCTACTCCGAGGGCTTGAAAGAGGCCACGAAGATGGTGCCGCCGCGGGCCATCAACCTGTGCCCGGGGTGCCCGCACCGCGGCTCGTACTGGATATTCAAGAACGCGCTGTCCATCGACGGCCGGCATGGGCTCGTGGCGGGGGACATCGGCTGCTACTCGCTGGGCTTCATCGGGGCCGGCTTCTTCCAGGAACGCACGATGCACTGCATGGGAGGCGGCATCGGCGTGGCCAACGGCCTGGGGAACCTGAAGGAGTTCGGCTTCAACCAGCCGGTGCTGGCCATCGCGGGCGACTCGACCTTCTTCCACGCCTGTATCCCGGCGCTGGTGAACGGCGTGTACAACAAGGCCAACTTCATCTTCGCGATACTGGACAACTCGGCCACGGCGATGACCGGATTCCAGCCGCACCCCGGAGTGGGACGGGCCGCCACGGGCGACCCTGCGCCGCGGGTGGACATGGAGGCGCTCTGCCGGGCGCTGGGTGCGCGGGTCGAGGTGTGCGACCCATTCGACCTCGAGGGCAGCACGCGCGTGCTGCTCGACATGATGGCAGACGAAACGGGCGGCGCCAGGGTGCTCATCATGCGCCGCACGTGCGAGCTCGTGCGGGCTCGCCGGGACAAGGGGCGACCGTACACGATGCGCGTGAACCCATCCGTCTGCGTCGGTGA
The DNA here is from genome assembly GCA_964582445.1 of uncultured Coriobacteriaceae bacterium. Lineage (GTDB taxonomy): Bacteria > Actinomycetota > Coriobacteriia > Anaerosomatales > Anaerosomataceae > Anaerosoma. Next base: position 1,932 of record CAZOSR010000330.1, read on the forward strand.
CTCCTGTGGCTGCAACCGGCTCTGCATCCGGGTGTTCGGCT
>CAZOSR010000331.1:0-1957 GCA_964582445.1 uncultured Coriobacteriaceae bacterium
CTATGGTTTCCATGCTCGCATGGTAGCAGAGGTGCACTCGGGAGACGAAGGGGGGGTCCGGAATGGGTCACCGCAAGTTCGACCTCTCGAAGCTGGAACGTCTGAACGACCCAGGGCGCTTTGAGACGCTCCCTCCTGACGTGTTCTGGGAAGCCCTCGGCGAGCCGCACGGTGTCGCGGTCGAAATCGGCGCCGGGACCGGCGTGTTCGCCGCCGAGTTCGTCGCCCGGTCGCAGGACCTCCTCGTGTACGCGGTAGACACTGAAGACGCCATGTTGGAGTGGATGCGCGCCAACAGGCAGGAGGTGGCCGATGGGCGGATCGTACCGGTGAAAGCCGCCGAGGCCCGCGTACCACTCCCGGACGGCATCGCCTCGGCAGTGTATATGATCAACGTCCACCACGAGCTGGAATCTCCTGCAGAATCCTATGCCGAGGCCTACCGGCTCACCGCTCCCGGCGGGAAGATACTCGTTGCGGACTGGGCGGATCGGGACACCCCCAAGGGCCCATCGCGTGCCGTACGCACGAGCGCTGCGCAGCTACGTGAGCACCTCGAGGCGGCAGGGTTCGAGCGTGTCGTGATCGACAGCGAGCGCCTCCCGTGGCATCTTCTCGCCGTGGGAGGCAAGTCCCCGGTGTGGACAGGTGGCGATCCCCACCCCTAGCGGAGGACCGTCCATGCCGCGAGGAAAGGGTGAGTGACCATGTTCGACCGTATACGCGCGCTGGCGCGCCGCATGCATGAACTGAACGAGCGGGTTCGCGAGGGCATCGCCGCGTTCATCCATCTGGAGGTCTCAGGGGCCATCGTCCTGCTCCTCGCGACGGTCGCTGCGCTGATCCTGGCCAACGCGCCCACCGGTGAATGGTACGAGAGCCTTTGGCACACAGAGGCCGGCTTCTTCCTGGGTGCGTTCGAGTTCGCTCAGTCGCTGTTGCACTGGATCGATGATGGACTCATGGCACTCTTCTTCTTCGTCGTGGGGCTTGAGATCAAGCGTGAGTTCATCGTCGGTGAGCTCTCGACACCGAGGAAGGCCGCGCTGCCGATCATCGCCGCCGTGGGTGGCATGCTCGTTCCGGCGGCCATCTACGTCCTGTTCAACCATGGCACGGAAACGGCGGCCGGTTGGGGTATCCCCATGGCCACTGACATCGCGTTCGCCCTCGGCATCATGGCCCTCCTCGGCGACCGCGTCCCTGCGTCCCTCAAGGTGTTCGTGACGGCGCTCGCCATCGCCGATGACATCGGTGCCGTGCTGGTCATCGCCCTTTTCTACACCACCGAGGTCTTCCCGTTCTGGCTGCTCATCGGTGCAGTGCTGTTCGTGGTGCTCATCCTCCTGAATCGGTCAGGTGTCGATTCTCCCGTCCCGTACCTGATCCTGGCGGTGTTCGTGTGGTTCTGCTTCCTGAACTCAGGTGTCCACGCAACGGTCGCCGGCATTCTGGTCGCCTTCACCATTCCGGCGAAAGCCCGCATGGAAGCGGGCGACTTCGTGGACTGGGCACGACTCAAGATCGATGAGATCGAGATGCTCAACCGCCCGGGCGCCCACGTACTGGAGACGCCTGATCAGCAGGTGTGTGCGATGGAACTGCAGGCGCAGGCGCGCTGGATCCAGGCGCCACTACAGCGTGCCGAGGCCGGGCTGCATCCGATCAGCACGTTCGTTGTCCTCCCATTGTTCGCACTCGCCAACGCCGGAGTCTTGCTGGGGGGTGCCTTGAGCGGAGGCAGGCTCAGCCCCGCGATGCTTGGCGTCTTCTTCGGCCTTGTCATCGGTAAGCCGATCGGCATCGCGCTCTTCACGTGGCTCGCCACGGTAACGAGAGTGTCGTCGCTTCCCGAGGGGGTCACGTGGCAACAGATAGGCGGCGCGGGGGCCCTGTGCGGCGTCGGCTTCACGATGTCGCTCTTCATCAGCGGACTCGCGTTCCGTCAAGGCGGGAC
>CAZOSR010000332.1:0-1952 GCA_964582445.1 uncultured Coriobacteriaceae bacterium
CTGGGATATGCAGTCTCAATAAGCAGATCACCGATGGGCGGACACCACTCGGCCTCTCCTCATATCCCATCGAGCGGACTCCGTACCCCCAGCCCTCCCTTGTTGAGTACATGTGTGTAGATCATGGTCGTGTTCACGCTCTTGTGCCCGAGCAGCTCCTGGATCGTTCGGATGTCGTAGCCCGCCTCTAGAAGTTGCGTGGCGAAGGTGTGCCGGAACGTGTGACACGTCACGTGCTTCTGGACTCCCGAGCGCTGCACCGCTTCACGCACTGCCCGCTGCACGAGCGTCTCGTGTACGTGATGGCGGCCTTGCTCACCCGTCGTATGACTCGTCCATCGCCGCTGCTGCGGGAACACCCACTGCCAACGCCACTCAGCAGCGGCATTCGGATACTTGCGCCCTAGCGCCTCGGGCAGCGCTACTCTACCCCACCCGGCCGCGAGATCTCGCTTGTGAACGATCTCCGCCCGGCGGAGTTGGTCTTTCAGCGGACCCTTCAGGGCCTCAGGCAGCATCGTCACGCGATCCTTGCCGCCCTTGCCGTCACGCACCACTATCTGGTTCGCGCCGAAGTCTACGTCCTGCACACGAAGCGCAAGGCCCTCGCTCAATCGCATGCCCGTCCCGTAGAGCAGCGCTGCTATGAGCCAGTACTCGCCCTCGAGCTCGGCCAGCACGGCTCGCACCTCGGCACGCGTCATCACCACCGGGAGATGCGCCGATTTGCGTGCCCGAACAAGCCCCTCGAGCGCACCGACTTCCACACCCAGCACGTATCGATACAGGAACAGGATCGCAGACAGCGCCTGGGTCTGCGTGGACGCGCTCACGTGGTCGCGCACCGCGAGGCTTGTCAGGTATGCGTTGATCTCGTCCGTGCCCATATCGGCTGGATGGCGCATGCGATGGAACCGGATGTACCGTTCCACCCACTGGACGTATGCCGTTTCCGTCCGAGGGCTGTAGTGGCGCGCCCGAAGCTCCCTGGCAAGGATGTCGAGCAGCTTCGGCTCCTGTGGTTGGTCCATCATCGGCTCCCGGGGAACAGCGTGGCGGCGCTATCATGCACACAACCGCATGACCGATCCATCACCGGGAACAAACCAGAACGTAAACCAGCACGAGCCGAGCGCACCGGGGAGGCCGCCATGAAGAGACCGGTCAACATGTCCAACGCCGACCGCGTGATCCGCTTCATCCTGGGTGGCACTGTGCTCGGCTTTGGGATCGCGTTCGGTCCGTGGGGCTCACTCGTAGGCGCGCTGTTCGCAGCAGTCCTCTGGCTCAGCGCCTGGATGGGCTACTGCCACGTCTACCAGGTACTGGGCATCAGCACGCTCAAGCGCTGACACCGACCGCTACAGCGCCTTCACAGCTCCCGCCAGCACTTGGGCCCACTCGGTCACCTCGGCGAAGTCATCTGCCTCAGGCCGGTACTTCACCGTGTACGGCTCAACCGGCATCTCAAAGCCGATCTCCTCAAGGCGCGAGGCCATCTGCTTCTCGGCGCCCTTGCTCCAGCCGTAGCTTGAGAATACCGCCGCAATACGGCCGGTGGGCTTGAGGCCCGCAAGGTACTGCAGGTAGCCGGCAACCCGGTAGAGCATGCCGTGGTGCAGCGTGGGTGAGCCGAGCACGAGCGCCTTGGCCTCGAGCAACTCGAACGTGATGTGCGCCACCGGCGATGCGGCAAGGTCATACACGCTCACCTCAATACCCGCCGCTGCCATCGCATCGGCGATACGTGTTGCCAGGGCGGCCGTAGAGCCCCACATCGTGGAGTACACCACCACGGCCTTGTCCCGCTTCTCGCCCGCACCCCAGCGCCGGTACGCCTCGATGATCTGTCCGATCTCCTCGCCTCGCCAGATGAGACCATGCGACGGCGCGATGGTGTCGATCTCCCAGCCGGTCTCGAGCACCTTGTCGATCGCCTTGCCCACCGCCGT
>CAZOSR010000333.1:0-1947 GCA_964582445.1 uncultured Coriobacteriaceae bacterium
CGGCGCCGACGGACATGTCATCGGCCTCCACGGGTACGGAGACCATGTTCCAGCCGGTCTGGAGATCGAGATCGACCATCGTCGCAAGAGGAACGCTGAACTGCACGACGAAGCCATCTTCCCAGCCGGAGTAGTCGCGTATGGGATCGGGGGCCCAACCGCCGTCGCTCATCCCGGATACGGTGAGCGCGCCAACGTCGTCGAAAGCCAACGAAGTGGCGTTTTCGTAGCCGCCACCGCCCGCGAAGGTGTTCCATGCCAGGGCGCCGCTTGCAGACAGCTTGGCAGCGAACACGTCCCACTGGCCCGAGTACGCATGCTCGGGTGAGCCCCAGGTGCACCAACTCGACCCGGCTACGTACACGTTGCCCGATGAGTCGACGCAGATTCCGTTGCCCTGCGTCTCGCCACCGCCAAGGAATGTATGCCAGGCGATGGTCAAGTCATCGGCCAGCTTGACGGCGATGGCGGCATTGCCGCCGGGATGTTCCTGGATGGGGTCGACGCCCCATGAGGCGTTGCTGTAGCCCGTGACATAGACGTCTCCGCCAGCGTCCACCGCAATGCCGTGGCCCCAGTCGGCGCCGTCGTAGCTGCCGAGGAAGGTGTGCGTGGTCAAGGAGCCGGCATCCGCATCGAGCTTCGCCACGAAGGCGTCTTCGCCGCCCGAGTACTCCCTGACGGGGCTGCTGCCCCAGTCGGACGGGCTGTTGCCCGCGACGTAGACGTTGCCGTTGCCATCGACAGCGATGCCGCACTCATAGTAGAGACACTCGTTGCCGCTGCCGCCGAGGAAGGTGTTCCACTGGAGGGCGCCGCCGGCATCCAGAGCAGCGGCGAAGACATCCTTGCCGGATTCGTATGCCCGCACCGGGTTGGTGGCAACCGTTCCTTCGCCGGCGCCCCAGGAGGCCTCGCTGATACCCGCCACGAACACGTTACCGTCTGCATCGACCGCGATGCTGCCGCCGTCGTCGGTGTTGTTGCCGCCGAGGAAGGTATACCAGCCCAGCGCGCCGGTGTCGCGGTCCAGCCGCGCGACAAAGGCATCCCAACTGACCGAATGCGCCCTCACCGGTGTGCCGTCGCCCGGCTGGGACCAGGCATAGTCATCGCTGCGGCCGATGACATAGACGTGGTCCGAGTCGACTGTGACCGCATTGCCCCAGTCCATTCCTCCACCGCCGAGGAAGGTGTACCAGACGAGGTCGCCGTCCGGCTCGAGCTTCGCGACGTAGGCATCGTAGTCTCCCGACGAGTACGGGCGTACGGGCGCCGGGTCACCGGTGGCGCCCCACGCTGCCCCTGACCTGCCGGTGACATAGATGTACCCGTCACCATCGACTGCCACGCCCGTGGCTTCGTCATAGGAGCTTTCGCCATCGCCGCCGAGGAACGTCACCCAGGTGTAGTCATCAGCCGAGACCGTCCGGCCTCCGGCGGGCGGCAGCAGCACAGAGAGGCAGAGAGCGAGACCCAGTGCCAGCGAGAGACACAGGCGCGAGCTATGTGGGCGCACACTGAGCAGTTGAGACATTTCCTTCGTTCCTCTTCCTTGCTCGCCGTGAGCTTGATGCACGTTGGTTGACCGTCACACCGGCGCCGTCATCGTGAGGTCGCAGCCCTGCGTGGCCGCCATCCAGTAGCCGAGACCCTGCTGAATCTGTGACGCGACATCGTAGGACTTCTCTCCCGGGTTCCAGTGGTAGATGGCGTTGGTCTGCACCGAGCCAGCGGGGTCGTCTTGAAGGTCACCGACGGCGACGGGGTCGCCGTGGACCGAGCCGGCCATGTTCCATCCGGCGGTGAGCGTATCAGTCCACTCTGTCACCGGCGTGCCGGTGACGGTGACGGTTTCGGGCGAGGTGACGGCGACCCAGTAGCTCTTCTTCGGGTCGATTGAAGTGGGCGTCTCATAGGACTTCGATGTCGGGTTCCAGGTATAGA
>CAZOSR010000334.1:0-1937 GCA_964582445.1 uncultured Coriobacteriaceae bacterium
ACAACGCGCTTCTCTGCTGGATTCCGACGTTCATGATCGAGACCGCCATCTCGGGTTGGTGTCCGTTCGAGACAGATCTCGCGAACGCGAAGGTCATCGTGCTCTGGGGCCAGAACCCCGGCGCCTCGGGCATGCCCGGTATGCGTGGACTCACCGACCTTCAGAAGAACGGCCTGAAGATCATCTGCATCGACCCTCGATTCACCGAGACCGCATCGCACGCTGACATGTGGTTGCCGCTTCGTCCCGGTTCCGACACCGCCCTCGCGCTGGCCTGGCTGCATGTCATCATCTACGAGGGCCTGTATGACGGCGAGTTCGTCGAGAACTGGTGTGTCGGCTTCCAGGAGCTCGCACAGCATGTCGCCGAGTACACACCCGAATGGGCCGCTCCGCTCACCTGGCTCGATCCGGAGCTGATCCGCGCGAGCGCTCGTCTGTACGCGTCCAATCGCCCGGGCTGCATCCAGTGGGGTACGAGCCTCGACCAGATGGGTCCGACGTCCGGCGCAGGTCAGCACGCGCGTGCCCTCCTCCGTGCCATCACCGGCAACCTCGACTGCCCCGGTGGCGACATGATGACCGGTCCGGCCGTCGCCTATGTCACGGACGAGGAGATGGAGGCCAACGACTGGCTGCCCGAGGAGCAGAAGGCCAAGCAGATCGGCGCGGACAAGTTCCCGCTCTGCACCTGGCCCGGCTACGGACGAATCGCCGAGATCTCCCGTGAGACCTGGGGCAAGGCGCCTACCGCCGAGTGGATGTGCGAGGCGCACCCGCCGTCGGTGTTCCGTGCGATCCTCACCGGTGATCCGTATCCGATCCGGGCACTGATCGTGAACGCCACCAACCCGGTGAACTCGTACGGTATGGCCAAGGAGGTTCTCGAGGCCCTTAAGACGGTCGAGTTCCTCGTGACGTGCGACTACTGGATGACATCGTCGGCACTCTACTCTGACTATGTGATTCCGGTCGCCGGTGCGCTTGAGCGGCCGACGGTCCACACCAACTATGGTTGCTCGGACTACATCATCGCCTCCCAGCGTGCCATCCAGCCGAAGTACGAACGTCGCACTGACTACACCTTCTGGCACGATCTCGCACATCGTCTCGGGCAGGCGGACATGTGGCCGTGGGATAACGAGGAGGAGGCGTTCTACTACGTCATCTACTCGCTGACCGGCTACGGTTACGAGTTCGAGAGCTACGACGAGTTCGTCGAGAAGTACCGCTTCTACTTCCCGCCGGTCGAGTACTACCGCTACGGCGAGCACGGGTTCTGCACTGCGTCCCGCAAGGTGGAGCTCTACTCGAGTGTTCTTGAGGAGATCGGTCTTCCGCCGCTTCCGACGTACATCGGACCCCCGGAGAGCGAGGAGGGCAATCCCGAGCTCGCGGAGGAGTATCCGCTCGTGCTGACCACGGGTGGCGGCTTCATGCCGTATCACCACTCCGAGCACTTCCAGATCGAGGAGATCCGCTTCCTGATGCACGAGCCGCACATGGACATCAATCCCAAGATGGCTGCACAGCTCGGCATCGAGGCGGAGGACTGGGTCTACTGCGAGACGCGACACGGCCGCACGCGTATGCGCGCGAACCTCAGCGAGAGCGTGCACGAGCGTGTCGTCTGGGTGCCGCGTGGCTGGTGGTTCCCCGAGCGTACCCACGAGGGCGACGATCCCTTCGGCGTTCTCGAGAGCAACACCAACATGCTCACATCGTCGACTGACGACATGTGTTGCCCGGCGAGTGGTACCTGGTCGAACCGAGGCCTCCTGTGCAAGGTGTACAAGGACGCGGAAGGAGGCCGCCAGTGACCCGCTATGCAATGGTCATGGATACCCGGCGGTGCATCGGCTGTCACTCCTGCACGGTCGCTTGCAGGACGTGGAACGACCTGCCGATCGACATGATCTACAACCCCGTCGTGCTCG
>CAZOSR010000335.1:0-1937 GCA_964582445.1 uncultured Coriobacteriaceae bacterium
AAGTTCAGCACCTACGCTACGTGGTGGATACGGCAGGGTGTCACACGGGCGATTGCCGACCAGTCGCGTACGATACGCATCCCCGTACACATGATTGAAGTCATGAATCAGATGATGCGCACGACTCGCCAGTTGACCCAGGAACTGCAGCACGACCCGAGTCACGACGAAATCGCGCTCCGACTCCACATGACCTCGGCCCGGGTTGAAGAGGTGTTGGACCTGTTGCACCGTGAACCCGTCTCCCTGGATACACCCGTTGGACAGGAGGGCGACTCACGCCTGGGTGACTTCGTGGAGGATGAGGCCAGCCCGTCGCCGGTAGAGGTGACTGTTCACGAGTTGCTGAGAGAACAACTCGACAAGGTCCTCGATGAACTCACGCCCAGGGAGAAACGCGTGCTTCAGCTCCGTTTCGGACTCAATGACGGGCGCGAGCGCACTCTCGAGGAAGTGGGGCGGGAATTCGATGTCACCCGAGAGCGCATACGCCAGATACAGGCCAAGGCACTCCGCAAGCTGCGGCAGCCGAGTAGAAGCCGGAAGCTGAAAGACTACCTGGACTAGGCATGTTGCCTTCGTAGCCGCACAGGGATTCCTGAGCCGGGCGGGTCAGGAACGTGAAGTGCCCGCATGTCCGGCGATGGTGGACGGTCGGGTTCAGTTCCGGGATGCCACAGTGCCTGTGGAGAGCGTTCGGCGTTCCGCGTTCTGCGTTCTGCGTTCCGGGTCCTGAGTTCGGGGACTGGGTGCGGTTCGTCTACCTAGCCCACTCCCACCAGCACCAGCCCCACGGTCACAATGGCCACGCCCAGTATCCTGGGCCTGTAGCGCGGCTCACCCAGCAGCGTCAGACCGAAGACGGCTCCGATGGGAATGCTCAACTGGCGAAAGGCGGCTACGTAGCTGACGTCGCTGACAAAAGCCATGGCCGCCAGCACCAGGCCATAGGTGGCCACGATGATGACACCCGTCAGGACGCCGGAAAGCGCCAGTGACCGCGAGCCGAGCATCGTGACGAGCCGGCGCCGCTCGGGGGCCAGAAGCAGCGTGCCCAGCCCCAACATGGCCGTAGCGCTCGCCGTTTGCAGCGCGATGTACAACAGGGTCACCTCCGTCACGTTGAGGCCAATCGTCTCAATGCCCCGCAGCAGGCGAAGCGCCGAATCGTCGATGACTGTGTAGCCGGTGGTGCCCACAGCGGCGACCAGTGCGAAGAGCGTCACAGGAGTGGCATAGCCGCGCACGCGGCGAAAGCCGGAGAGCGGCAACAGCAAGCAGCCGGCGGCGACCAGAACCATCCCGGCGAGTGCCACGTGTCCTATCTCATCGCCACGCCCCAGCGCCAGGCTGACTCCGGCCACCATCAGCACTGGCAGGGCTCGGGCCAGCGGGTAGACCAGCGAGATGTCGCCACGCCGGTACCCGCCCGCGAGGCCGGTGTAGTAGACGAGCTGCGCGATGCCGGTGCCTGCGACAAGAACCCACCCTGTCGGCGGTACGTAACGGAGGGCGTCGCCGTACAGCCAGAACGCGGGAGAGACTGCTGCGGCGGCCGCGACGCCACCCACAAAGAAGAACGCCAGCGACGGATTCTGCCGCTTGCCGAGCAGGTTCCAGCCTGCGTGTGTGAACGCGGAGATGATGACAAGGACGGCCGCCGTCCAGGTCATTGTCTACCCCGCCGCGGGCAGCAGCATCGGCCGGCATCAGCGGCCAAGAGAACATACGAACGCCGGCTTTGTCTCGCGCGCATCGGGCAAGCCATCTCCGGACTCTCAGGAGACATGATACGCGACCCGCTGCGCGGGTGTTCTGAGTTCTGAGTGCTGAGTTCTCGGTGCTGAGGGCTGGGTTCTGAGTTCTGGGTTCTGGGTTCTGGGTTCTGCACTGTCACCATCGCCGTAGCTTTGCGAGCACCGAGATGAGTGTGGCGT
>CAZOSR010000336.1:0-1911 GCA_964582445.1 uncultured Coriobacteriaceae bacterium
ATGCGTTCCCTGATGCCCTGTCGGTAGCCCCCCATGCGTACAACGAGAAGATCCCGATCCTGCTCGTCGAAACCGACGCGATACCTGACGCGACCGAAGAGGCCGTGACGTTCTGCTCAATCACCGAGGGCCACATCATCGGCGGCACCGGTGCAGTAAGCACTGCCGCGGCGGCAGAGATCGGCGACCTGCTCGGCGATGCGGCCGACCGCTGGTGGGGCGCCGACCGCTACGCCACCTCGGCGGCGTGCGCGGCGCACGGCACCGCTCGCGGTTGGCTCGACTTCGACGACCTCGGCATCGCCACTGGGCTTGCGTTCCCCGACGCGCTCTCCGGTGGAGCTGCGAGCGGTTACTACGGAAGTCCGCTCATCCTCACGCATCCGGACATAATCGGCCTCTCCACACACAACTTCCTCGACCCGCGACGGTTCGACTTCGGTGGTATGACGGTCTTCGGCGGAACCGGTGCGGTGAGTGATGCGGTCGTCACCGATCTCACCGCGTACCTGAACTAGAGGGGGCATCTGCGCACCGCTCCATGAGTTCTCCACGAATGGGGCACAGCGGGTGCACACCACGCAGAGATACTGGTCGTGTACCACCAGGTGGAAACACCAACCCTCCCCCCTCGCACGCGGGGCGGGATCGGAAATCCGGTCCCGCCCCGTACGCATTCCCCGAGCGGTCACGCTCAGTCGAGGAGGAGATCCATCACACCTCTGCCGGGGTCGACCACGCGACCCGTGGCGGCAGCGGCAAGCTCCGTGTACGTGCTCGCCGTGTCAACAGGTATCCCTGGTCCCGCCAGCACGAACGGCACCGCTTCGCCCACGTGCGTCTTTAACTCGATCGGAGTGGGATGGTCGGGCATCGCCAGGATGCGGACCCTGCCCACGCACTCGCGCACAACCGAGATGATGTCCCGGTCGATCGCTTCGATAGCGGCCACCTTGCCTTCGATGCTGCCGCCATGCCCCTCTTCGTCGGGTGCCTCCACATGGACGATCACCAGATCGTGATCGTCGAGCGCCTTGAGCGCTCCCTCGATCTGGGCGCGGTAGTCGTTGTCGGAACCATCGGTGACACCCGGGATGTGAAGGCGATCGATGCCGAAGAGTACCGCAAGCCCGTTCAGCAGATCCACGCCGGACGTCAGTGCGGCACGCACACCGCGTACCTCGCTGAATGGCTTCAGCCCTGCCGGGGCGGCACCGGGCCAGAAGGGCCAGATGTCGGTGGCAGGCAGATCGCCACGAACAGCGCGGGCCTGATTGATGGCCGAACGTTCCAGCACTCCGCGGGCGCGATCCATGAGGTCGAGCAACAGCCCGGCACCCTCCCCGGTCGGCGCCTTGCCCTCGACCGGCTGATCGCTGATGTCATGCGGTGGCGTGTACGCGAGGTCGAGCAGCTCAGGATGGCCCTTGACCACGAGGATGTGACGGTACGCGGTCCCCGGGTAGAACGTGAACGTCTCGTCGCCGAGCGCGGCGGCGAGTTCCTCCACGATCGCACGCGACTCTTCGGTCCGGATGTGCCCACAGGCGTACGACGCCATCGCCCCATCAGCGATGTGCACGAGGTTCATCCGCATCGCGATCTCATCGGGCCCCAGCGTCACACCCAGGCTCGCAGCTTCGATGGCACCCCGCCCAACGAAGTCGGCCACCGGGTCATAGCCGAGTATCGAGGTGCACGCCGCCGAGGACGACGGCTCCACGCCCGACGGGACCGTCTGCGCAAGACCGACGGTACCCGCAGCGGCAAGCGCATCGAGATTGGGAGTCTGTGCATACCCGAGCGTCGTCTTGGAGCCGAGTTCCGCAAGCGGCCACCCCGCGGCCCCATCCAGGATCACGATCACGTGCTTCACAGGCGCTCCCTCCGCTGCGGACCGGCTGTAGAATC
>CAZOSR010000337.1:0-1909 GCA_964582445.1 uncultured Coriobacteriaceae bacterium
ACCGATCATGATGAGGACAATGAACGGAATCACGCCACGGATGACATCGCCAGTCTGAACACCGAATTCGGGTGGACACGCCGCCTTCACAAAGAAGATGGCGTAGGCGAAGGGCGGCGTCAGGAACGACATCTGGAGGTTGACGCACACCATCATCGCGAACCAGAGCGGATCGAAGCCCAGTGTCTCAGCAACAGGCGTGATGATGGGCACCATGATGAACACGATGCCTATCCAGTCGATGAACATGCCCAGGATGAAGAGGATGAACATGACGACGAAGAACACGCCCCACTTGCCGCCCGGAGTCGCCAGCAACAAAGCCTCGACTACGCCTCCGCACTGTGCCCGGATGAACACACCCACGAAGGCGAAGGCGAGAGACGCGATAAGCAGAATCATGCCGCTCAGCTTGATAGTCGAAAGAGCGGCCTCTTTCAGCGCCCTGATGCTGAACTTCCGGTACGCCATCGCGAGTACGGTGGCGGCAAGCGCACCAACCGCGCCGGCTTCCGTCGGCGCAGCGATGCCGAAGAAGATGCTGCCCAGAACCGCCAGGATAATGAGAAGCGGCGGAACGAGCGACTTCAGCAGCAGCATCGTCTTCTTGACGAAGGGTACGTTGCGCTCCTCCTTGGGAACCGGAGGACCCATCCTCGGGTTCAGGAGACACGCAACGACGATGTACGTGAGGTACAGGCCCGACAGCAGGAAGCCGGGCAAGAATGCTCCGAAGAAGAGCTTGCCGACGCTGAGGTTGGCCATCGGTCCATAGACAACCAGCATGATGCTCGGCGGAATGAGGATGCCGAGGGTTCCTCCGGCACATACTGAGCCGGTCGCAAGCGGCTTGCTGTAGCCTCGTTTCAGCATGGCAGGGATACCCACCAGCGCGAGCATCATCGTCGAGGCGGCGATGACGCCCACGCACGCCGCCATAACCGTCCCGATGAGGATGGTCGTAATGGCAAGGCCGCCGGGAACGCCGCCGAACCAGAGGTACAGCGACGAGTACAGGTCCTCAGCCACACCGGTCCTCTCCAGCATGACACCCATGAGCACGAAGAAGGGAACCGCAAGAAGGGTGTAGTTGGTTATCTGGTTGAACATCCGCGTGTAGTACATGTCGGCGATGATGCCGGGTCCCCACAGGAGCAACCCGACGATGAATCCGACTGAGCCCACGGAGATGGCAAGCGGATAGCCAAGCAGAACGCCAACGAGAATGCCGCCCATCAAGAGAGCGGTGACGAGCTCAGCACTCATGTCAATCATATCGTTCACCCTTGGCCAGCATGTAGAGGTCACGCCAGAACTGGGCCAATCCCTGAATAAGCAGCAACGCAGCGCCAACGAAGATGAGGGTTCTCATCGGCGCTATTGGAGGATACCAGTACGTGAAGGTGGACTTCTCGTTGATGCTCCAGGCATACACCATCCACGTGAATGCCTTGTAGGTGATGACCGAAATCACGGGAAAGAACAGAAAAGCAAAGCAGACCGTATCAACAACGGCCTTGGTCCTCTCCGAGAACTTCGCGTAGAAGATGTCAACGCGTACGTGGCCCTTCTCGAGGAGAACGTAACCCCACGCAAGGGCGTACATCGCGGCGCCGAGCTGGATGGGCAGCTCGTAGCCCCACATGGTCGGGTGGTTGAACAGGTATCGCTGAGCCACTTCGATGCAGGTGATGGCCGCCGCGGCAAGACAGACGTACTTCACCGCCTGGCCCATCCAGCGGTTGACTGAGTCAATCGTCTTCAGGAGTCTTTTCACGTTTATAACACCTTGGCCTCGCCCCGGGGCCAATCCCCGGGGCGAGGCGTGCGTTCAGTCAGAACCGATTGGCAGAAGACTCGCTACACGCGGTTCCAGACGGCGCGTATGGAGTCCTGGAAGCCCCAGTAG
>CAZOSR010000338.1:0-1896 GCA_964582445.1 uncultured Coriobacteriaceae bacterium
GATCCTGCGCCGTGATGACATTGTCGAACTTGTGGAAGTAGTACGTGTTGTGGATGGCTGCCGTCGCGAATTCAAGCCCCATCGCGTCGGCGAGTTCGTACAGCTCCAACAGATCATCGGCGTTCCGGTCCGACAGCGTGATGCCGAAGCCGATGTCTGTGACCCCCATAGCCCGCAGCTTGAGCAGGGTACGCAGGCCGTGGTCGAACCCGTCCTTGATGCCGCGGAGCTCGTCATTCGCCGCCGGTAGGCCCTCGATGCTCACCCTGAAGCCCAGATCAGGATACTTCGCCGCAAGGGCGATGATCCGATCGGTGTAGTAGCCGTTGGTGGAGATGACGACACGATCCGCCTTCTCGCGCACGACCTTCACGATCTCCTCAAGGTCCTCCCGAAGGAACGGCTCACCCCCGGTGATGTTCGCGAACTTGAGCCGTGGAAGAGTCCGCAGGTCATCGGCGGTGATCTCCTCGGCAGGGTCAGACGGAAACTGCCACGTGTTGCACATGTGGCACTTTGCGTTGCAGCGATATGTGACGGCGATCAGGCCCTCCACGGCCCCTCCTTGCGCGATACGTCAGTCCTGAGCCCATCCGGGCAACAAGACAGGTTAGCATAAGGGTTCCACCGGGGTGGCACGCTCCACTGCCGAACGTGCGGCCACCATCCCGAAGACCACCCAGAAGACCGCCGACGTGGGCTTGAAGACCAACGGGCTGCTCGCGAAGCTGGTAAGCGCAACCACTGCGGCTACTGCGAGACCGGCAACCCCGAGACCTCGCGTCGAAGCAGGCGAGCGCATGAGGGCAAGTGCCCGAGAGATCATGGCAGCGAAGATGGCCGCCAATGCCAGGATCCCTGCCAGACCCACCTGTATGCCGACCGCCGCAACGCCCACGTCGACAACGAACTTCACCGCTTCCTGTCCGTAGCCCAGCCGGAGCGTCCCCACCGGTTCCTGACCGGTCACGCTCTTCTGGAACGCGCCCGGTCCCACACCCAACACCGGATCGTACTCAAGCGCTGTGGGGAGCGCGTTGCTCAACACGAAGCCACGATTCTGGCTGGCGACGGACCAATACTGTCGCGTTGTCAGCTCCTCGAAGCGAGCCACGACATCCTGTGCGAGCGGATTACCGAAAGCAAGCAGGAGCGGGAAGGCGATTGCGGATGCAACGCCGATCGAAACCAGAACGCGACGCACACGCCCGCTTGTCCACAACGCCACAACGGCAGCCGCGAGAACCAGTGCCGCAATCGATTGTCGGGACTCAGTGAGTACAACAGTGACGGCCATGACAGCCGCTGCCATGATCGGCCAGCGCTTCTTCCCAGTTGAGTCGATGATCGTGCGCATACCGATGACGACACTCAGGCCAAGCACCAGGTAGACACCAAGGATGTTGTAGTGACCGAAAGTCCCTGTCACCACCCGGTTCCCGACCGTGGCAAAAGTGTCGATACCACCTCCGACCCCTCCGCCAGGCCAGAAGAACTTGGCCACGTCTCGTCCGCCGATGAACTCGATCACACCGATAACGGCCTGGGTGACAGCAAGAGCCACAACAGCTATGGCGAGCCGGCGAACGAGTATCGGCTGACGCAGTACGAGGAGAGCCGTGGCAACTCCGGCAAGCACGAACCGGAGATTGACCCTGAACCAGTAGAGCACCTCGAACGGCGGAACCGGGTGCGCGAGCACCGCCAGCAGCGCGAAGATGGTCAGGAGGACCGCCGGGATGAACGGATCGGCCACCGAAGGCAGCAGCTTCCTTGTGCCATCGCGGACCACATTCCTGAGCAAGCCTGGCAAGAGCAGGATGAGCACCACGACGAGCCCATCGGTGATGACGACCGCATACTGCTCATAGGAACCGAACGGGAACCCAGAGATCC
>CAZOSR010000339.1:0-1886 GCA_964582445.1 uncultured Coriobacteriaceae bacterium
TCTGGCTGAACGACACCAACGGGACGCTCGAGTACTTCGACTTCGCCACCTGGACGATGTCCACAGTTCCCGAGTCGGGCGACGCGGAGTACTGGGACGTCGACGGCGACACGCTGGTCTTCTCTGTGGCTGGCAACCCGCAGGACAGGCTCTACAGCTGGCGTCTGGGAGAGATGGCAAACCCGGTCGAGATCTACCCGGGTTATAACCCGCTTGCCGGCTACCCGTCGATAGAGCACGTGCGACTCCATGCGATGCGCGCCTACGTGCAGCTTGCCGGGCTCACCTCACGCACCGCGCTCATCGATCTCCGATGGGGCTTGCGGACCTACCTGCCCGCCTTCTCGCAGCAGATGACACGGCCGAACCTGTTCGACCGAAGTCTCGTCTGGGAGAGCTGGGAGACCGATCCCGATGCCAACCGGGCGCTGCACTTCTTCATCGTCGGCGTGAACTCGGTCCTTGATGCGACCAACGACGACACCCAGAACTTCACGCGCCCGTCCATCTTCGGCAACCGGCTCGTGTACCAGGCCGGCACCAACGGCGACATCTGGATGGCCGCCGACAAGCCCCGCGTAGACCGGACCTACGGAGCCGATCGGTACGAGACGGCGGTCGAGATCTCCAAGGCGTACTTCCCCGACGGACCGGCCAACGGCTGGGATGGCAACATCAGCAACAGCTACACGGTCGTACTCGCCACCGGGGAGAACTTCCCCGATGCGCTCGCGGCCACACCGCTCGCCGCGCAGGTCGGTGGCCCGCTTCTACTCACTCGAACCACCGCGCTCCCCCAGGTCGTGATCGATGAGCTCGAACGTCTCAAGCCGTGGCGCGTGATCGTCGTTGGCGGAAAGGGCGTCGTGTCTCAGGAGGTCACGGACGCGCTCTCCGCCATGGGCGCGCACGTCGACCGAGTTGCAGGTGATGACCGATACGAGACCTCGGTCGAGATCGCCGACAAGTACCTCAGCGAACTGGCCTATGCCGGAGTCGTCTGGGATGGTGGCGTGGTGATCGCGCGAGGAGACGCATTCCCCGACGCGCTTGCCGCGGGCCCCGCTGCTGCCGGCATGTATCGCCCGATCTTCCTCACACGACCGACGCAACTCCCGACCGTCGTGGATGACTGGCTTTCGCAGCGTGAGATCGAGGAAGTCATCATGGTCGGCGGCACGACTGCGGTCGGCGAATCCGTTGAGACCGCCCTCAATGCGATCCTGGATTCCTCGAGTAGCCCACATGCTGATCGCTGGTACGGAGCCGACCGATACGCCACCGCTGCCGATGTCGCCCGCAACGCGTACTATCGCCGCGCACTCGACTTCGACATGATCGGCATCGCCACGGGAGAGAACTTCCCGGACGCCCTCGGCGGGGGTGCGGCATGCGGCTACTACGGCAGCCCGCTGCTGCTCACCCGGAACGCCTCGGTCCCAGTGGGGCTGTCGGATTTCCTCGCCACCCACGAATACGCGATCGGACGCGGGGACATCTTCGGGGGAACCAGCGTGGTCGGGGAGCCCACACGGACGGGGATACGCGCGCTGCTCAAGTAGCAGCACTGCGGTGCGGCGCCATGTGCGCGCTTCATGTACCATGCGCACATGGACACCGTGACCCACTACGTCGACACCCGGGGGCTGGATGATTCGCGTCCGGCGTTCAGCCGCGCAGTCGTGACCGGCATCGCGCCTGGCGGCGGCCTGTTCGTGCCCGAGCGGCTCCCCGAGATGGCGCTCGAAGAGATCGTGTCTCTCTCGGAACTTACGTACCCAGAGCGTGCCGCTGCGGTCTTCTCGCGCTTCGGCGTAGACGTACCTGCCGAGCGCATCTCAGCGCTCATGGCCGAGGCGTACGGCTCCCAGTGGGATGACGCGCGT
>CAZOSR010000340.1:0-1864 GCA_964582445.1 uncultured Coriobacteriaceae bacterium
GGCACGACGGCATGCGGTACTCGCTCGCCAGCCGCGAGGTCATAGCGGACTCGGTGGAGATCGCGGTATCGGCGCATGCGTTCGATGCGGTCGTGCTCATTCCCAACTGCGACAAGGTGATCCCCGGGATGTTGATCGCTGCTGCCCGGCTCGATCTCCCCACGGTGGTCGTCTCGGCAGGTCCGATGCTCGCCGGCCGCTGGGAGAACCGGCACGTGGATCTGGACACCGTCTTCACGGCAGTGGGCGCGCATGCCACGGGCAGCGTCAGCGACGCATCACTGCTCGAGCTTGAGAACAACGCCTGTCCCACATGCGGCAGCTGCGCCGGGATGTTCACCGCTAACTCGATGAACTGTCTTACCGAGGCCATCGGCATGGGCCTCCCCGGCAACGGCACCGTGCCTGCCGTTTACTCCGAGCGCGTCCGCCTCGCAAAGCGTGCCGGCATGCAGGTGATGCAGATGCTCGAGCGGGGCATCACGGCCCGTCAGATCATGACGCCTGCGGCCATCACCAACGCGATGACGGTGGACATGGCCTTTGGCGGCTCATCAAACACGGTGCTGCACCTCACGGCGATCGCCGCAGAGGCGGGAGCGCCCATCACGCTTGACGACTGGCAGGCGGTCTCCGAGCGTACGCCGAACCTCGTGCGTGTCTCTCCCGCGAGCGAGATGCACATCGAGGACCTGTACTTCGCCGGCGGCATTCCCGCCATCATGGCCGAGCTCGCCAAGGGCGTTCACATCGACACCGCCGCGCAGACCGTCACCGGCGGCACGGTGGCCGAGAATCTCGCGAGTGTCAGCGGAGCCGACGGCCGGGTCATCCGCACACTGGAGGACCCGTATGCTCCCTTCGGCGGCCTGCGCGTGATGAAGGGCAACCTTGCTCCTGCCGGTGCAGTTGTGAAGCAGTCGGCTGTGGCGCCCGAGATGCGGCAGCACAGCGGGCCTGCGCGGGTGTTCGAGTCCGAGGAAGCGGCGAGCGCGGCCATCCTCGGCGGGCACATCCACCCCGGGGACGTCATCGTCATCCGCTACGAGGGTCCCAAGGGCGGCCCGGGCATGCGCGAGATGCTCTCACCCACCGCGTCCGTGAAGGGCATGGGACTCGCCACGAGCGTGGCGCTTATCACCGATGGCCGCTTCAGCGGTGCCACGTCGGGCGCATCCATCGGCCACGTGAGCCCGGAGGCTGCCGCCGGCGGCCCGATCGCGCTCGTGGAAGAGGGCGACACCATCTCGATCGACATCGACGCCGGCACGCTCACGCTCGACGTGCCGGAGTCCGAGTTGGGCGAGCGCCGCGCCGCATGGAGTGCCCCCGACCCCAAGGCCAAGCGCGGGTATCTCGCCCGCTACGCCCGCTTCGTCACCGGAGCCGAGCGAGGGGCGGTGCTCGAATGCTGATGCAGGTCCGTCCGCACGCACGACCGATCCACCAGGAGGTGAACGCATGAAGATGACAGGCGCACAGGCTATCGTCAGATCGCTCCAGGAAGAAGGGGTGGAGGTCGTCTTCGGCTACCCCGGCGGCGTCGTGCTCCCGCTGTTCGACGCGCTCTACGAGGCCGAGGGCATCCGCGTGGTGCTGACGCGGCACGAGCAGGGCGCCGCGCACGCCGCCGACGCGTACGCGCGGGTCACCGGCAAGCCGGGCGTCGTGATCGTCACGAGCGGCCCGGGCGCGGCCAACACCGTCACCGGCATCGCCAACGCGTACATGGACTCCGTGCCGCTCGTGGTCATCACCGGTCAGGTGGCCACGCACGTACTCGGCACCGATGCGTTCCAGGAGACCGACATCACCGGGATCACCATCCCCATCACCAAGCACAACTACCTGGTAGACGACGCTC
>CAZOSR010000341.1:0-1845 GCA_964582445.1 uncultured Coriobacteriaceae bacterium
ACCTGCGCACCCTCCAGCCTTCAACTGCCTTCTTCCGATAGGGGCGGGCTCCCACGCTTGCCCGCCATCCCGCTGTCCTCCGCCCGCCGTTGTCGCCGTCAGGCGCGTCCATTCGGTCCATCGGGTCCATCAGCACACAACCCGCCGGGATTGCATCCTCCCCGGGACCGGCTCAGCGGCCCGCCCTTGTCTGAGCTCCACGGTTCGGGTACTGTAGGCTCAGGACATAACGTGTGGGGAGGGGGAGGCATGCAGCCGCTTGAGGGGATAACCGTCCTCGACCTGAACCGCCGGTATCCTGGGGCGGTCGCCGCCATGATACTGGGCGACTTCGGCGCCAACGTCATCAAGGTCGATGCGCCCGGCGCGACCGTGAACCTGCCGGACGTGGGCGACACCAGGACTGAGCGATTCGCCGCTTTCTACGCCCCTGACCGCAACAAGAGAAGCATCGTCATCGATCTCAAGAAGGACAGGGGTCGGGAGGTCTTCCTGCGGCTGGTCGAGAAGAGCGACGTCCTCATCGAGGGCTTCCGCCCGGGGGTGATGGACAGGCTGGGTGTCGGATACTCAGCGCTGGCCAAGCTGAATGCCAGGCTCGTGTACTGTGCCCTCACCGGATATGGACAGGCGGGACCGTATGTCGCCATGCCGGGGCACGACATGAACTACGTCGCCATCGCGGGAGCCCTGGGGATGATCGGCCCCAGGGACGGCGCCCCGTGTTTCCCGTCGCACTACCTGGCGGACCTGGCCGGGGCCGGGCTGTACGGGACCATCGCCGTGCTGCTGGCGCTGGCAGCCAGGGAGAGGACCGGGCGCGGGCAGTACGTCGACCTTGCCTACATGGACGCGGTTATGTCCCTTCTCACGATGGAGTCGACCTCGTACTTCATGACCGGCAACGTCCCGAGGCGGGGCGAGACGGCCCTGACCGGTGGCTACCCGCTGGCCCAGGTGCTGAAGTGCAAGGACGGCAGGTACTTCACGGTGGCGTGCTTCGAGCATCAGTTCTGGGTGAACCTGTGCAAAGCTATCGGACGGGAGGACCTGGCGGAGTACGATTCGCCGGCTGACCCGGAGCAGCGTGATTGGGCGATTGCCGAGCTGCAGCAGGTCTTCCTCACGAGGACCAGGGACGAGTGGTGGGAGTTCCTGAGGTCGAAGAACACCTGCGTGGCGCCGGTGCTCGACTACGACGAGGCGTGTGACAACGAGCAGGTGCGGGCCAGGGACATGGTGCTGGAGTTCGACCACACCGCCTTCGGCCGCATCCGCCAGATTGGCATCGTTGCCAGACTGTCGGACACGCCGGGGAGTGTGAGGAGCCTCGGGCAGCAGCTCGGAGCCTCCACGGACGATGTCCTTTCATGGCTCGGCTACGGGGCGGAGGAGGTTGCAGCCCTCCGCAGGGACGCCGCAGTCGCGTGATGCGACATAACAGTCACGTCTGACGTTCCGCCGGTCGGTATGTCCCGTAGGGGTCGGTCCCCGCATCGACCCGGCGGGGTTGGGTGGAAACTCTCCACCTTCGCACCCTCCAACCTTGAACAGCCTTCGGCGTGTAGGGGCGGGCTCCCACGCCCGCCCGCCATCCCGTGGTCGGACGCCCACCTTCGCCGCCATCGCGCGGCCCTCGTATCCTCCCGTAGTTGTCGGTCCCCGCACCGACCCGGTGGGGTCGGGTTGTGGAACCTGTCACTTTCGCACCTTCCACCTTCGCACCTTCGTCCGGTCCCGGCCGCTGCTGTGATACTTACCGCCGACAACCGTATACGCTTATGAGAGATAACGCACTCTGCGAAGCGCTTCGCGTTCGCAGTAAGCGCTTCGCAGAGGTCGCCC
>CAZOSR010000342.1:0-1818 GCA_964582445.1 uncultured Coriobacteriaceae bacterium
AGCTCAGGATATGTGCTCAGCCGCAGCCCGTGTTTCTCGTTCACCGCCTGCATGAACGCCGTGATGTTGGCGTTCCGCTTCTGTTCTAGGGATGCCTCCCAGAGTCTCTTCGCCACGAACGGTTCCTCCTTCTCTACCTGTCGGGGTAAAGTCTCCCGACTTGGGGGATTGAAGCTACCTCTGTGGTAGCCCGAGTATCGCGCGGGCCTCGGCCGGAGTCGCGGTCTCGACGCCCAACTCGCGGGCGATACGGACTATCTTGGCTACCTGCTCGGCGCTCGTGGTGGCGGGCACACCCTTCTCCAGCCAGAGGCTGTCCTCCATCCCGACG
The DNA here is from genome assembly GCA_964582445.1 of uncultured Coriobacteriaceae bacterium. GTDB lineage: Bacteria > Actinomycetota > Coriobacteriia > Anaerosomatales > Anaerosomataceae > Anaerosoma. The sequence goes on from CAZOSR010000342.1 coordinate 332, forward strand.
CGGACGTTGCCGCCCAAGAGCAATCCCGCCGTGCAGAGCGGCATCTGGAAGCGCCCGGCGGCGCAGACGGACCAGACGAAGTCCTGGCCGAACGTGCGCTTCGCCGTCTGGAGCAGGAACATGAGGTTCTCGACAGTTGCCGGGATGCCGCCCATGATGCCGAGCACGAACTGGACGTAGACCGGCTTCTTCAGCAGACCGCGGTCCACCAAGTACGCGAGGTTGTTCAGCATCCCGACGTCGTACACCTCCGCCTCGACCTTCGTGCCGCAGCATTCGAACACCCGGGTGAACTCCTCGAGCGACTTGAACGTGTTGGCGAAGACGAAGTCTTTCGTCATCTCGAGGTAGGGCAGCTCCCAGTCGTGCTTCCACTCCGGGATGTTCATGCGCGAGGGGATGTCGAACAGCCCGAAGTTGATGGAGCCGGCGTTGAACGAGGCCAGCTCGGGCTTGAACGTGGAGACGACCTTGACCCGCTCGTCCACCGTCATGCCAAGCCCGCCTCCGGTGGTGGCGCAGATGACGACGTCGCACCGGCTGCGGATGCGCTCGAAGATGTCGGCGAACACAGTCATGTCCGAGGTCGGCTTGCCGGTCATGGGGTCGCGCGCGTGGATGTGCACCACCGCCGCTCCGGCCTGCCACGCTCCGACGGCATGGTCGGCTATCTGCTCCGGCGTCACGGGCAGGTGTGTGCTCATGGACGGCGTGTGGATGGCGCCGGTGATGGCCGCGGTCACTATCGTCTTCGCCACGTTGCTGTCTCCTCTCGCCGAAGTCCGTGCGGCTCCGTCCGCGCGTGTCCGGCTGCGGGCATTCTACAGCAGACAGGTTCCGCAACAACCCCATTGCGCCTCTCTCATGATGCTACAATCGCGATAAGCGCGACGTGCGCGCCCGCACGAGCGTCAGCGACTGAGAGGTATTCGGTATGCGAGAGCTTCGAGTGAATGGCGAGCGTCTCTGGAACACCATCATCGAGACGGCACGCTTCGGAGGAACCCCGGGCGGCGGCGTCACCAGGTTGACGCTCAGCGACGCCGACAGGGAGGCGCGCGACTGGTTTGTGGCGCAGTGCCGGGCGCTCGGTTGCACTGTCACCGTGGATGAGGTCGGCAACATCTTCGCCCGCAGGGCGGGCCGCGATACTGCCCGGCCTCCCATCGGCTTCGGCAGCCATCTCGATACGCAGCCATCCGGCGGGAAGTTCGACGGCATCGCCGGGGTGCTGTCCGGCCTGGAGGTCATGCGGACGCTGACTGACAACGGCGTGGTGACGGATTCTCCGCTCGAGCTCATCGACTGGACCAACGAAGAGGGCTCGCGGTTCGCGCCCACCATGATTGCCTCCGGCGCGTTCGCTGGCATCTACACCACCGGGTACGCCCACGGGTTGAAGGATCGACAGGGCCATACCTTCCGGGGAGAGCTGGAGAGGATCGGCTACCTCGGCGACCGCCCCGCCGGAGGCCACCGCCCCGCCG
>CAZOSR010000343.1:0-1816 GCA_964582445.1 uncultured Coriobacteriaceae bacterium
ATCATCGAGCAGTCCTGGCTCCCTGGGCTGGGTTCGGCACCGGCGCCACTCGGCATCCTCTTCATCTACATCGGGATCGTCCTCTCCCTCTCGACCGCAGCGAAGTACACGACAGCAGCTGTCGAGGCCCTGAGAGGGAGTTCGGCCGGGCTCTGAGGGCCACTCCGCGAATCGCATCGCTGACTGCGGCATACGAGCAGGTTGCGGTATCATGCACGACATCGGTGGCCGTTCATCACCGCCGATGAGCGTGTGTATCTGTCGAGCCCCCCCCCGGCGGTCTCCCGCGTGGACCGCCGTCTTCCATGGATTGGCACGATGACTGACCAGACACTGCCCAGACGATCGGACCGTCACAAGGCCCTTGCCAAGAACGGCCCGACTCAGAATACCCCCGAGCCTCAGGCGCCACAGGACGCTTCTCCGGAAGGACAGGGGAGCCGTCTCTCGCGGCGGTCCCGGGCCGCGCTCATCTCGGTACTCGCCGTCGTCGTCGTGCTCCTGGTTGCGGCCTTCGCCGACGTCCTGATCGCGAGCGGCAAGGTCCATCCCGGTGTTACCGTCGGTGAGGTGCCCGTCGGCGGATTCACCGTCGCCGAGGCGAGCGGCGAGATCGCGTCTTTCGTCGCGGACCGCACCACGGCTCCCGTGACGCTCTCGGCTGCCGAGGCATCCTGGGAGGTCACCGCTTCGGACATCGCCTTGTCGGTGGATGCGACCGGGCTCGCAGAGGCCGCGTTCGCGGTGGGCCGTGGCTCACTCGGCGAAGCGATCGTCGATCGCGTGACCGCCCTCGTACGCGGCATCGATCTGCCGATGACTGTCTCCTGTGATGACGAGCGCTTCGAAGCTCTCATCGCCTCGATGAACCAACTCGTCGCATCACCGTCGATCGATGCTGCAATCGTCGTCGATGGCACCGAAGTGTCACGGACCGATGCGCGTGACGGCACCGGCATCTCGGTGGAGACGGCACGCGCCGCCGTACTGCCTGCGTTCCTCTCGGAGAACCGCCGCGTGGAGCTCACACTCGAGACGCTCCCCGCCGCCATCGATCGGGCCGCAACCGATGACGCCTACGCAACCACGCTTGCGATGCTCTCGGGACCGCTCACGTTGTTCTACGAGGATCATGAGTGGGACGTCCCGGCGACGACACTCGCCGGGTGGATCGGCTTCCGCACTGCCGAGACGAGCGCCACGCCGGTGCTTGAGGCGTACATAGTCGCCGAGAAGGTCGCGGAAGACCTCACGCCGATGGTGGAAGACATCGGCCAGGCCGCGCAGGATGCATCGTTCAGCGTGTCGAACGGCCACGTCACGATCGTCCCCGCCAAGAACGGACTCGCTGCGGATCCCGCGGACCTCGCCATGCGCCTTACCGGCGTCCTCGCGTCGACCGCAGACCGGCGTGCCGAGTTGACGATGCGCAGCATCGAGCCGGAGCTGACCACCGCCGAGGCCGAAGCCATGGGCATCAAGGAGCGACTCGGCACCTTCACGACCGAGTTCGATTCATCGAACAAGCCACGGGTCCACAACATTCACCTGCTGACCGACACCCTCGATGGCACGCTCGTGGCACCGGGCGAGGTATTCAGCTTCAACGAAACCACTGGTGAGCGCACTGCGGCAAAGGGATACCAGGCGGCCGGCGCCATCGTGAGCGGAGAGATCGTCCCCCAAATAGGTGGCGGTATCTGCCAGGTGGGCACGACGGTGTTCAACGCGGTCTTCTTCTCGGGCCTGCCGGTCGTAGAACGACGCAACCACTCGCTCTACATCAGCCACTACCCCAAGGGTCGGGACGCCACCA
>CAZOSR010000344.1:0-1798 GCA_964582445.1 uncultured Coriobacteriaceae bacterium
ACGTTGTCGTAGCTATCTGGGTCGATCATCCAAATGGATCAGCTTCGGGCGCTGCGGACTCTGGAGGAGCCTACTAGGGTGGTCGCCATTGGAGAGCAACGCCACACTTCGGCTTGACACGATTATAGCAGTACGTGCACGAGTGTCAATCTGCTAGCGAGGGCACGGTGTTCGGTGGACGGAGCGCGCGGACGAACCAGTGCACCGACAGTCACGCTGGCCTTGACCTCGAGCAACTGGCGCGCGTTGCTCCACACTCTTGATTTCCCCTATGGGCGAGCGTACTTTTGTGCGCAGGGGGTATGAGGGATGTCTTCCCGCTTCGAGCCTACCGTTGCGACCTCTGGCTCAACCAAGCCCGCGCGCCTGCTGCATCTTGACTGGCTGCGCGTCATCGCGATGTGCGCCATCTTCCTCTTCCACAACATGCGGGCCTACGACTTCGACGACTGGCACATCAAGAACGATGTGACCACTCAGTTCGCCACCTCGTACATCGAGATAAGCAACTTCTGGATGATGCCGCTGTTCTTCGTGCTCTCCAGCGCGGCCATCTACCACTCGCTCCGCTCCAGAACAGCGGGCGAGTTCCTCAAGGAGCGCTTCCTGCGCATCGCGGTACCGTGGCTCGGCCTCGGCATGTTTGTCTTCGGGCCGCTGCAGGTGTATCTCGACCGCTACTCTCACGGGGTCTTCACCGGCAACATCATCGATTTCATGCCGCACTACTTCGAGGGCATCCAGGGGCTGGGTGGCGACTTCGCCCTCGTCGGCGTTCACCTCTGGTACCTGGCGATACTGTCCATGTTCATCGTCGTCATGCTGCCGTTCCTGCTGCCGCTCGGCAGCCAGCGCCGCAGCCTGCTCTCCCGGCTCTCACCGGCGTGCCGGAAGGCGCCGGTCCTCGTGCTGCTGTTCGTGCCCCTGGCGCTGGCCTCGTTGCTGACCGATGCGCTCGGCATGGCCTTCACGCGCGAGATGGGGAGCTGGGACCTGTTCTCCTACCTGCTGTACTTCACCTACGGCTACCTGCTGCACAGCGACCCGGGCGTGCAGCCCGCGATAGACAGGCTGCGCTGGCCGGCGTTCGTCATGGCGCTGGTGCTTATCGGCGTGGTCGGCGCGATGGAGCCGTCCGGGGCGTGGACATGGGCCATGGCGCGTGCCGCGTGCGCGTGGTCGTGCGTCCTCGCTATCCTCGGCTTCGGCCATACGCGGCTGAACTTCACGAACCGCTTCGTCAGGCACGCGAACGAGGCGGTACTGCCGTTCTACATCCTGCACCAGCCGGTCATTGTGGTCCTTGCCTTCTTCGTGGTGCAGCTTGCCACACCGGCGCCGCTGAAATACCTGCTGACCGTCGTCTCCTCGTTCGCCGTCATCGTGGCGCTGTACGAGTACGTGGTGCGGCCGGTGGGCGTGCTGCGATTCCTCTTCGGTATGAAGCCGAAGGCGAAGAGCGCGGCTGGAATGGCGAAGGCGTAGCGGGAGCAGCCTTCCGGAAGACGGTTTCCTACGGGCAGTCCCAGCCGCCGGCCGCCGCGTCGAACATGCAGCCGGACCAACGCCCGTCCGCGTACGCGATGGCTGCGGTGAGCTTCCCGCCGGCGACGGTGTACCTGGCCTGAAGACGCCCGGGGTTCAGCAGGTACTTCTCGACGTCCTCCGAGCTGCCGCCGCCCACGATACCATCCCACGTGCTCAGGTTGTGTGCCTGCAGGTAGGCGACGACCGCGGTCTGGACCTGATGCGCCTCGGCGTTCGCTGAGTCCTCTTTGCCTGTGCCGGTGAATCCGGT
>CAZOSR010000345.1:0-1790 GCA_964582445.1 uncultured Coriobacteriaceae bacterium
ACGTCGGCGGAGTAGCTCCGTTCGACTTTACAGCGGCTGTCCGAACCGCGCGGGCAGGGGCCGACCCTGCCCGCGGCCGTTTCCCGCTCAGTACAGGTCGCCCAGCACCGGCATTGTGACGAGCATCGACGCCGCGGCGAACAGGAGCAGAGCCGCCGGAAGCGTCTCTCTTCCGAGTCTCCTCTTCAGCGTGAGGACAAGCAGCACGCCGAGCAGCGCACAGCGCCCGAGCAGCACAGCGAGAAGGCACCAGGTGAAGCTGTCCGAGCGCACCATGAACGGAAGCTGCAGCGGCGCGGCAAGGGTCGAGAGCGGGGACAGACACAGCACGCGCATGCCGGTCCACTGGTCGGGCCAGAGGACGCCGGTTCTGACCTGTCGCACGTACACCTGCGGCAGGCCGAAGAAGAGGTACTGCTCGCCGTAGAACACCTCCGGCGTCATCAGGCCGCCCTGGAACCAGCACGGACTGCCGGAAGACACGGCATCGGGGGTGTACCCGCGCGAGTAGTTGCGGTCGAGGGCCACGACTATGCTCGTCGCCGGCGCAGTGCCTTCGAGGACTTCGACGCGGTAGTAGCGCAACTGCCCGTTGGCGGACTGCCCCAGTTCTTCCGCCGGCCGCCCACGGAAGACGTACTCTTCCACCGTGTCGGTCGGAACGAGCTGCACGAGCAGCAGGGGCAACAGCAGCACAGCACATGCGAGGGCCGCAACGCGTCCGCGCCGTTGCCCGGTCGACTGCTCCGGCGTCATATCAGCGCGATTCTAGCGCACAACGCGTCCGGGTGAGTTGCCTATGGTAGAATGCGCGGCACGTTATCGAGCGGCGGCCGCATTCGTGCGCGGCGCCGCGAGCGAAAGGAGCGGGGCCATGTCGATGTCTGAGAACGTTCGCCGACAGATGGTGGAGGGTTCGTGGATCCGGCGGATGTTTGAGGAGGGCAACGCACTCAGGGCGCTGCACGGTGCGGACAAGGTCTTCGACCTATCGCTCGGCAACCCCATCGTCGAGCCCCCCGCGGAGCTGAAGGCCGAGCTTCTCCGTCTGGCCGAGCATCCCGCGCCGGGCATGCACCGCTACATGGCCAATGCGGGGTACGAGGAGACGCGGGTGGCGGTGGCCGCCGAGCTCCAACGCGAGACGGGCGTCACCATGTCCTTCCGCGATATCGTGATGACGTGTGGCGCTTCAGGCGCGATGAATGTTGCCCTGAAGACGCTGCTGAACCCCGGCGAGGAAGTCATCGTCCTCGCGCCGTTCTTCGTCGAGTTCCTCAGCTACGTGGACAACCATGGCGGCAAGCCGCGGGTGGTCATGACCGGGACGGACTTCCTGCCTGACATGGAGAAACTCGAGCGCGCCATCGGGCCGCAGACCAAGGCCCTCATCCTGAACTCCCCCAACAACCCCACCGGCGTCGTCTATTCCGAGCGTGTCATCCGGCAGCTCGGAGAGTTGCTGGCCCGCAAGGAGGCGGAGTTCGGCCACCAGATCTACATCATCAGCGATGAGCCGTACCGGCGCATACTCTTCGACGGCCTGACGCCGGTGCCGGTGTTCCAGTACTACCACAACACCATCGTGGTGACCTCACACTCGAAGGACCTCGCGCTGCCTGGCGAGAGGATCGGCTACCTGGCGCTCAATCCCGAAAGCGACGAGCACGAGGAGCTGATGGCCGGGTTCATCCACTCAAACCGTGTGCTTGGTTTCGTGAACGCCCCTGCACTCATGCAGCACCTGGTGACCGGGCTGCAGAACGTGACCGTCTCCGTGCCGGAGTACG
>CAZOSR010000346.1:0-1774 GCA_964582445.1 uncultured Coriobacteriaceae bacterium
AGCGTGTCGTCACCGGCCACGCCCTGCCTGGCGATGACCGCCTTGAGCTCCGGCAGCAGCGCGAGCATCTCGTCACGTGTTGGCGGACGCCCGGCGTCGGTCACCCCCAGGCCGTCGAGAGCCCCCACGCGAATGAGGCTCCGTGCGGCTGGCTCTTCGGCGCGCGTCCGCTTGAGGAAGTCGGCGAGATCGGCGAAGGGACGTACCGACCGTTCGGCTTCCAGGACCTTGAGCAGGCGCGAGGTCATGTCGAGCAGACTCCCGAGGCCGACGCGAACCGCGCCCCCGTCCTGCTCCACCGTGAACTCCGCCGAAGATGCGTTGATGTGCGGCGGTAAGACCGCGATACCGTGGCGCCGCACGTCGTCGAGCACGACCCGCGGACTGTAGAAGCCCATCGGCTCGTTGTTGAGGATCGCCGAGGCGAACTCGGCCGGAAAGTACGTCTTGAGCCACGCCGTGGCGTAGGAGACCACCGCGAAGCATGCCGCGTGCGCTTTGCAGAAGCCGTAGGCGGCGAAGCCCTCGAGCTGCCGGAAGACCTCCTCGGCCACATCGCGCTCAACGCCGAGCCCGCAGGCGCGCTCCACGAAGTGCACACGGATGCGCTCCATCGCCTCGCGGCTGCGCCCCTTGGTCATCGCCCGGCGGAGCGAATCGGCCTCGGCAAGCGTGAAACCGGCTACCGCGCGCGCCACCTGCAACACCTGCTCCTGGTAGACGATCACGCCGTAGCTCGAGCGCAGGACCTCACCCATCGCGGGGTGAGGCACCGTGACCGGCTCGATACCGTGACGGCGGCGGATGAAGGGCGCGATCATCTCGGCCTCGAGCGGACCGGGACGGAAGAGCGAGATCGCCGCGATGATGTCTTCGAAGTCACGCTCCTTCAGGCGCATCGCGAGGTTGCGCTGACCGCTCGACTCGAGCTGGAACATCCCCACGGTATCGGCGGCGGCGATCTGCGCGTACACGCGCGGATCATCGTGCAGCAGGTCGAACGGCTCGGGCACGGCGTCCTCGCCTACCCGCTCGCGCGCCATACGGACGGTGTCGCTGATCGCCGAGTGCGTGCGCAGCCCCAGGATGTCCATCTTCACCAGGCCGAGCGCCTCGATGTCGTCCTTGTCGTACTGCGAGACCACCACTCCCTTGGCTGCCCACTGGAGCGGCATCCATGTGTCGATGGGCTCGCGCGTGATGATGAACCCGCCGAGATGCGTGCCGAGGTGCATGGGCGTATGGTCGAGCTCGGTCGCGAGCTCCACGAGCAGCGCATGCTCGGGTCTGAGCAGCGGGTGGTCCCGGCACTCGGGATACGTGGCGAGCACCTCGGGGAGCCGGCGCGCGCTCACCCAGGGCAGGTACCGCGAGAACGCATTGATCTCGTCGGGTGTATGGCCGAGTGCCCTGGCTGCCGTACGCACGGCGCTCCGGGCGGTCATCGTGTTCACGGTGGCCACCATCGCCACATGGTCGTGCCCGAAACGCTCGTAGATGTAGGCGATCACCTCGTCACGGCGACGCGAATCGAAGTCCACATCGATGTCGGGCATCTGCCGCCGCTCGGGGTTCAAGAACCGCTCGAAGAGCAGGTCATGGGCGATGGGGTCGGCGTCAGTGATGCCGAGCACGTACGTGACGATCGAGTCGCCCGCACTCCCCCGCCCGCTGCAGCGGATGCCCTCACGCTTCGCGAAGTCCACGATGTCCTTGACGGTGAGGAAGTACTCCGGGAAGCCGAGGTCCTGTATCACCGAGAGCTCGTACTGCA
>CAZOSR010000347.1:0-1751 GCA_964582445.1 uncultured Coriobacteriaceae bacterium
TGCACGCAGAACCGTGTCACCCTTGGGGTGGCCGTAGCGATCGTTGAACTTCTTGAAGTCGTCGATGTCAAGCATGATGACCGACAGGCGGTGTCCGAACCGCATCGCGCGCTCGATCTCCTCATCGAGACGGCTGTGCAGATAGCCATGGTTGTACAGCTCGGTCAGGCGGTCGGTCACCGAGAGGCGCTCCAACTCCTCGTGCAGCAGCGCGTTCTGGAGCGCAAGCGAGGACTGATTCGAGATGACCTGTAACCGGTCGCGCTCGGCCTGCGTGAGCTCACGATACATCGCCGAGGCCACGAGCAGTACGCCGATGACACTGTCCCCGGAGCGCAGCGGCATCGCCGCTTGCGACCTGACCTCCTCGGGGTGCACCGTCCAATCGGCCAGACCCGCACCCTCTGTCACGTCACTCTGCTGCACGAACCCTTCGCGGAACGCCACCCCGAGAATCGTCTCCGATACCGGGACCACTGAGCGGAAGTACTCCTCGAGCCTTCCCTGGCTCGCGCGGAGGTGCAGCGTCCAATCACGATGCTCGAAGAGGTAGACCGCCGAGATCTCCGCACCAAGGATGCCGTTGGCGCCGTCGACGATCAGACTCGTCACGTCGTCGACCGAGCTGAAAGTCGTCAGCGCTTTGAAGAACTCATGCGTGAAGAAGATCTCGGCCAACCGGCTCTCGAGCTCCTCGTTCGCACGCTCAAGCGCCTCCTTGCTCGATTGAAGCCGCCGCTCGTGGCTGCGAATCTTGTCGTATGCCACCTGTAGCTCGACGAAGATCTTCTCCTGCTCCTCGCTCCGCTTCTTGGCGATCAACAGGTCCCACACCAGCTCTGATCCGTTGCCGGTGATGACCGCGACATCCGCGGGCCGCTCGGTCTCGAGAGCGGCACGAAGAATCGGGTCATCGGAGAGGTCGAGGATCAGGTCGAGACCCGATATCTGCGAGAGCTCGGACACCTGCGTGGTCGCGAACACACCGAGATCCTCGGCCAGACGCATGGCGGGAGCCGTGCGGCTGTTGTCGTAGATCGCCGACACAGTCAGGTTCTCGATGTCGTTGAGCAGGCGGAGCACCGAGGTGGCACGGAGCCCGCCGCCCGCGATCGCTATCCGTATCTGCCCGTCACGGGCCGATGCCGCCGCTACCGACCCTATCAGTTCCTCCATCGGGCGCCTTTCATGGCGTACGTGCCTTCATACATCACAACTCCTTGATACCGTACCGGTAGCTGCGGATGACGACCAGCCCGGTATCGAGGTAAAGCTCCATCGTCCGTGCGTGCGTTCCACCTATGTCTTCGGCTACGAGGGGTATCCGCAAGAGATTCAACTCATGTCTGACAGCCTCGGCGTTGCGGACACCGATGTTGGCCATGGCTGCGTCCGCCCCGAACATGGCAGAACCTCCCGCCATCTTGGCCACAAGCCTTCGGCTGGAAGAATCCCCCGCAACGAGTGCCGCTAGCCGGGGCACAGCTACTGATGCGAACCGGTCCGCAAGTCCTCCTGCACGGGTGTCCGAGGGCGATGGAAGCATGATGTGTGCCATCCCTCCACGCCGTGTGAACGCATCCCAGAGTGTCAGCCCGATGCATGAGCCGAGCGCAGGCGTGACAAGCCGCTGCGGGTGGACCGCCGCGGCGAGTTCCCCGGTCGTCACGATGATCGTGTCATCGTCCTGAGCAGCCCACAGACCGCCTATGTCACCGAGGGACGACATTCCTACAGAACTCCGAGCCGAC
>CAZOSR010000348.1:0-1709 GCA_964582445.1 uncultured Coriobacteriaceae bacterium
CGCGAGAACGTGGCGAACAGCTGGTCGTCGAGGTCGTTGCGGTCGGTGAGGACTACCACGGTGGGGTTGCCCATGGCGGACTCGCGCATGATCCGGCCGGCGTAGAACGCCATCGTGAGGCTCTTGCCCGAGCCCTGCGTGTGCCAGATGACGCCCACTCGGCGGTCCCCGGGCTCACCACCCGGCGCATGGCGCGTCATCCAGCCCGCATGGCCCTCTCGTACTGCACCGTCGTGGAGTTCAGCGGCGCGAAGCGTTTCCGCCACGGCCACTCTCACCGCGTGGAACTGGTGGTAGCCCGCCATCTTCTTAGCTGGCTCACCGGCGCCGTCGTCCTCGAAGACGATGAAGTCGCGCACCATCTCGAGGAAGCGCTGCTTGTCGAAGACACCCTCAAGCGCCACCTGGAGCTCGGACATACTCTCCGGCGCGAGCGACTCGCCGGTGATGGTCCGCCACGGCTTGAACCACTCCTTGCCGGCCGTGAGCGTGCCGATGCGTGCCTGTATTCCATCGGAGATCACGAGCACTTCGTTCGGGACGAAGAGTGACGGTATCTCCGCCCGATAGGTCTGAAGCTGAGCGAATGCCGACCAGATGGTGGCGTTGCCGTCAGCCGCGTTCTTGAGCTCGATCACCGCGAGAGGCAGACCGTTGACGAACAGCACGACGTCGGGTCTGCGGACGCGGTTGCCTTCAGCGACCGTAAGTTGGTTGACTGCCAGCCAATCGTTGGCGTCCGGATCGTCGAAGTCGACGACACGTACGATGTCGCCACGAATCCCGCCATCGGTCCGGTACTCTATGGGCACGCCATCGACCAGCATCTGATGGAACGCCCGGTTTCGCATGATGAGGTCGGCGCCTTCCGGGTGGAGCAGCTTGCGGTACGCGTCGTCGAGTGCGCCCGCTGGAATCGCCCGGTTCAGGCGAGCCAGCGCTTCGCGCAGCCGCCCGTCCAAGAGCACGTCGGCGTAGTCCGCGCGCTCAGGAGCCGAGCCGTCCGGCGCTATATCCGGGCCGTGGGCGATCCGCCAGCCGGAGGCTTCAAGCCATGCGAGGGCGGCCTGCTCGACAACGGACTCGGTGAAGGCTGTGGTCATTCGAACCGCTCCTCCCCCTCATCTGACGGCTCCGAATCTTCTGGGGCCTCCGCGGGACCGAACGCCAGCCACATGTCCCGATACGCCTCAAGATCGACTGCGTAGAGAACCTCGCTGGGCCGGTACTCCAACTCGAAGATGCGAATCGCCTCGTTTGCATCATCGATGTAGGAGTTGAAGTCCTCCTCGTCGTCGAAGTGGAGACGCTCCCCTGGCGCCGCCGGTTCTTGTCGGTGCACGCGGCTCAAGAATCCCACAATCGCGTCTGCGGACTGCGATGCGAGCAGAGCCTGAGTGCTCTCCATAGCGGCGCGTGTTCCATCCGTCCCGTGCGATGCGAAGCCGTAGGCGTTGCGGAGCTCGCACACGCCCTGCAGCGCGGTGTTGAGTCCGTTGAGCGTCTGCTCCAGGCTCTTTCGAGCTTCACGCTCCGCTGTGGCATCCGTGGGCAACATCGGGAGGGCCTGCTTCGTCAGCTTGAAAAGCACCTGCATGTCGTCGTCTTTGTCGAACGCGACGGCCCGCTCGTTGAGAATCGTCCTGCAGGCGCTTTCGACGAGCGTCTTGGCGAGGTCGAACGCGAGACTGGGGTTCTCGAAGACGGCC
>CAZOSR010000349.1:0-1708 GCA_964582445.1 uncultured Coriobacteriaceae bacterium
CCATCCTGGGACTGATGACACTCGGGTTCTCCATCGGAGGCGCGTTCAGTCCGTGGTTTGCGGGCTTCCTCCACGATGTCACCGGCAGCTACGTCATTGCCATTGCGCTCGTGGTCTCCGCGCTGCTGACCGGCGCCGGGCTGGTCGCTGCCGTCGGTCCGCACCGGCTCAGACCTGTGCGCGTGCACAGCATCGCATCCCGGGAGAGCAGGGCCTAGGATGATGAGACGCCCGCACGTCTTCTACGGCTGGGTAGTAGTCGCAGTCGCGTTCACCATGATGGTGGTGGGGTACGCCCTTCGCAACACGTTCTCCGTGTTCTACCCGTCGCTCGTCGAGGAGTTCGGCTGGGAGCGGGGCAGCACCGCGCTGATGTTCTCCATCAACATCATCGTGTACGGCATCACGGCTCCGTTTGCCGGGGGTCTCGCAGACAGGTTCAGCCCGCGCGTCGTCTTCCCGTTCGGCGTCACCCTGATGGGCGGCGCGATAGCTCTCTGCAGCATCGCCAACCAGCAATGGCAGTTCTTCCTGCTCTATGGAGTCGCAGCCGCCATGGGGCACAGCATGACCGGCGTGACGACGCTCAATACACTGGTCGCCCGGTGGTTCGTCAGGCGGCGCGCACTGGCGTTCTCCATCTTCAACACGGGATTCGGCTTCGGTCTGCTCGCCTCTCCTATCGTGCAGTCACTCATATCGGGACTGGGGCGGAGAGAGGCATACCTGGCCATCGGCCTGTTCGCCATCGTGCTCATGGTGCCGCTCATCATCGTGTTCATGCGCAGAAGCCCGGCGGACAAAGGGACGGTCCCGGACGGCACCGAAATCCCCGCAATCCCGGCGTACCCACCGGCGGTGCGCGAGACGTCGACAGCGTGGTCGCGCACTGAGTGGACGCTGAAGCGCGCGCTCCGCACACGGACGCTCTGGCTCATCTTCGTCGCCGACCTGTTCATGATGGGCATCGCCCAGCAGGTGCAGATAGCGCATGGCGTCTACATCTTCCGCGATGCGGGGTTCACAGCGCAGACCGCCGCAAACGTGTTCAGCTTCTACGGAGTGGGAATCGTCATCGGGTACATGTTCGCGTACGTATCAGACAGGGTCGGGCGAGAGCGGGTAATCGTCCCCGGCTGCCTGACGAGCGCCGTCGGCACGGCTCTTCTTCTCGCCGTCCACGGCCCGGAAGGGGCGTGGCTGGGCGCGGCGTGCATCTTCCTGTGCGGCCTCGGCATGGGCGCTTCGGTGACTACTTTCTTCGCCACCGTGGCCGACCTCTTCCACGGCAGAAACTACGGCTCTATCATGGGTTTCGTGACCTTCGGCTTCTCGATTGGCGGCGCGTTCAGTCCCTGGTTCGCGGGGCACCTCAATGACATCACGGGCAACTACTCCATCGCCCTCGGCATGGTGACGGGCGCACTCGTAGTCGCTGCGCTGCTCATCCTCCTGGCCGCTCCGCGCAAGCTCAGCCCGGTGCCCGGCGCACGGCGGCAACGCGCATCCAACTTGAGGGAAGCTCGGTGAAGAGCCCGGGGCGCCACGCCGGCTGGATCGTGCTCGGGACCGGTTTCGTCATCATGCTGCTTGGCTATGCCATGCGGAACACGTTCACGGTCTTCTATCCGGTCATCGTCGAGGACTTCGGCTGGACCCGCGGCGGCACGGCCCTCATGTTCTCGATAACGCTGCTCTCCTACGGCCT
>CAZOSR010000350.1:0-1681 GCA_964582445.1 uncultured Coriobacteriaceae bacterium
CAGCGGCGGAGGCGATACGACGTACAAGTGGGACAAGGAAGCAGATGTCGTCATCATCGGCGGAGGCGGAACGGGCCTTGCTGCAGCCGTTGAGGCCGCAGTCGGGGGCGCGAGTGTTCTCGTGCTCGAGAAGTCGGCCGTGACAGGCGGTTCGACCGCGATGTCCGGTGGCGTCATCCAGTCTGCCGGCACGAAATGGCAGAAGGAGTTCACCTCCTACCAGGACGACACGACCGAGAATCACGCGATGACGTGGATCGTCGAGGGCGAGGGTCTCGTTGACGAGGACATGGTTCGGGACCTTGCTGCCAGCATGCCGGGTCACATGGAGTGGCTCGAGGGCCTTGGCGTGGGCTATGCAGCGGTTTACGGCCACTGCCACGTTCCGTATCTCGACAAGACAGACTACTTCGCCGACCGGATTCATGTGCCTGCAGGTGAAGGCGGGGGGTGCCGCCGGAGGCGGCCACTTCCAGACGGATGCCATCAGGGCGAAGTGCGACGAACTCGGAGTCACCTTCGAGCTCAACACCGAGGTAACTGGACTGGTGTACGACAAGGACAAGGGCGTCATCGGTGTCGAAGTCGGCGAAGAGCTTGTCAAGGCCAAGAAGGGTGTCGTCATCGCGACCGCCGGTATTGACCGAGGCGATGATCTGGCCAAGGCGCTCTGTCCGCAGCAGTACTGGGACAACCAGGAGAATGTGCTCCAGGCCTCGCCCTACAACACCGGTGATGGCATTCGGATGGCGTATGCCATCGGTGCGGCCCCCATGGTCGGCGGTGTCATCGACTATGACGGTCTTGCCTATCAGGGCACCGCTAACATCAGCCCGCAGATCGCGTGCATCTACGTGAACGGTCAAGGACAGCGTTTCGTCTGCGAGGATGCCACCTACGCGTACATGAACCGTGCGATCTTCGAGCAGAACAAGATGCACGACGCGCCCTGCTGGATGGTAATGGATGCAGACGGCGTGGTCACAAGCCCGACGTTCCCTTCGGCCGAAGCCGTGGCTGCCAAGGTGGAAGACGGGTCTCTCCTTAAGGGAGACACCGTTGCTGCGCTGGCCGATGCGATCGGCGTACCCGCCGGTAACCTGGCTGCTGCGCTCGATCGCTGGAACTCCATCGTCGCGTCTGAGGGTGCCGACGTCGACTATCTGCGCAACACGCAGATCGTCCCGATCGCGAAGGGCCCCTTCTACGCGATGAAGCTCATCCCGCACAACCTTGGCAGCTGCGGTGGCATCCACACGGACATCGAGTGCCGGGTCCTCAATCTCGCCGGTGAGCCTGTTCCTCACCTGTTCGCTGGCGGACTTTGCCAGGGCGGATGGATCGGCCCGTACTATCCTGGAAGCGGTACCGCGCTCGCTGGCACGGTTCACTGGGGCCGCAAGTGCGGCAAGAACGCCGCAGCCGAGACGGCCTGGGAGTAGCTTCCCCCCCTGCTACCCGGGCGAAGGTTGCGATGCCGGACTGCGAAAGCGGTCCGGCATCGCTGCGTCGTGCGGTCGGGTGATGGAGCGCGGTCAGGCGAGCCAGCCGGTGAGTCCCACGAGGTGGTAGAGCGTCACCAGCCCGTAGATGGCGGCGACGGCCAATGCGAGCCGTAGGACATGCCGGTAGCGCCGCCAGTGCCAGACGCCGAGCGTGAACAGGACGATGCTCGCTGCCT
>CAZOSR010000351.1:0-1660 GCA_964582445.1 uncultured Coriobacteriaceae bacterium
TGTCCTCTTCCTTGCCGTCACGCACCACGCGCGCAGTCCGCGCCTGCAGGCCGATGAGCTTCCGTATGGCCTCGCCCGTGCCGCCCCGGGCCCGGGCCTCGAGCAGCCGGCCGAGCATGACGAGGGTGATGATGACGCCCACCGCCTCGTAGTACACGGCGCGCAGGCTTTCGGGCAGGACGCCGGGGGCGACGGTGACGACCAGGCTGTAAACGAAGGCGGCGGTCGTGCCGAGGGTGATAAGTGTGTTCATGTCCGCCGTGCGGTGTCGCAGCGTGAGCCAGCCGGTTCGATGCACCGGCCAGCCGGCGTAGAACATGACCGGCGCGATGAGTGCGAGTTGCAGCCAGTGGTTCAACAGGAACGATGGCAGCCACGCCGGGTGGAAGAACTCGTGCGCCATCATGGCGAAGAGCACCGGGAAGGTGAGCACCGCGCCGACGACGAGCCGGCGGGTGATGTCCCTCCGCTCCGCGGCCCGCTCGGCGGCCTCCCTGTCCTCTGTTTCCGGAGCGCCGGCCTCGCCGCGGACCTCGACCGAGTAGCCGGCGTTCGCGATGGCGCGGTCCATGTCCTCCGGCGTCACGAGAGCCGGGTCGTAGCGGACGGCGATGCGCTGCGCGCCGAAGTTCACGCGGACGTCGTCGATGCCCGGCATCGCGTTCAGCGCGTTCTCGATGTTCATGGCGCAGCTCGGGCAGGTCATGCCGCTGCCGACCATGCCGAACTCCACCTGCTCCGTGCCTTTCACCGGCAGCTTCGGCCCCACGCCGACCGCCTTCGCATACTCCTGCTCTGGGGCGGGCTTCTGCGTTGGGATGGGACAGGTTGCATCAGTGGAGACTGGACAGGCCGCCCCGGCGTCGGCTTCGGCCTTGCCCGCCTTCGTACCGTTGTCCTCGACGATGAGCGTGCCGTGCAGCATGTTCATGCCGCAGGCGAAGCCGAAGCGCCCGGCTTTGTCCGGTGTGAACTCAAGCGTCGTCTTCGTGAATGGCGCGAGCGTCTTGCTCACATTGAAGTCAGGGAAGACCACGCGGGAGCTGCACTCCCCGGCCTCCTTGCGGTCGAAGATGAGGCGCAGCCGCATGCCCTTGCGCACGCGGATGGTGTCCGGGGAGTAGCCGCCCTTGACGGTGACGACCACCTCCTGGACGTTGCCCTTGACGCGGGCCGCGCCGGCTCGTCTCTCGCCGAAGAAGTACCACGCCAGGAAGCCGATGGCTCCCAGCCCACCCGCCGTCACCACAATCTCAGCTATGCCCATGGCCCATCCTCCCTCCGACAAGCCGTCTCCACTGCCAGCGCAGATGTCTGCGCGTGACCTTCATGGTAGCGTTGTGGGGCGGCGGTTGCCAAACGGGGACTGTATCGACGGCGCACTGCTCTTGGGGGCCATTCGAGAACGGCCCGGCCACCGACTGCAATCACGGGTGAACCGGCCCGCCACCATTCTGGTGCAGGCGCACGAGGCTGCGTGCCCGCCATCTGGATGCTGCCTGCCGGCGTTGGTGACCACGAGGTGCGCGCCGCAGAGCACCACCGATCCGTTCCCGAACAGCGCCTGCACCACCCTGTCCACCCCGTCCTCTTCCTGGCCCGAGGGCGAGCCTCTATCTACAACCATGAGAAATACAGTGACACCATACTCATTTCGACC
>CAZOSR010000352.1:0-1645 GCA_964582445.1 uncultured Coriobacteriaceae bacterium
AGCGCACGGCTCCGTACAAGTACCCGCGGGTCATCGACTTCGTCGAAGCGCTCCCGAAGACCGTGAACGGCAAGATCCGCCGGGCCGCCATCAGGGACAACGACGCAGGCAACACCGAGGAGTAGGCAGAGAACACCGGGCCGCAGCCATCTTGCATGGGCTTACTTCCGACTCGCGCGGGCGGGTGCCGCCGGTCGTTGCCGCACTCACGCGCTTGCGATAAGGTATCCGAAGCGCCGATGAGGCGCCTCCGAAGCTTGGCTACCTACGGACACGTCGTCTAAGGAAGCCTCGCCTGCCCAGTTGGGCACAGGGCCGTAGTGGAAACGCTGCGACCTCCCGCCAGTGGAAAGGAGACCCGGTATGCGCCAGGTGATGAGCGGAGTTCCGCTTCCTGTGTGCTCTTCTGCTTTCGTGACCTGATGGTGCCCCACGCACGCATGTCTGCGGCCCGGGTGCCGCGGCCAGTGTGGCCATGCCACCGATGAAGGCGCCAGTGGGGCCGTCGCTCCCCCGGGATTCGCGGTTCCCCGGTCTGTTCCTTCGGTGCCCTGCCGACAGCGCGTGCATGAGCGACTCGAAGATCCGTTCATTGACCTCGCCGCATGACGCAGGCGAGACGAAAGGTGCTGACACGATTGTGAGACAGATGAAGTGGCTACGCCATGGGGTTGTGGTGATGATCGTCGTCGCGACGGCTGGACTCCTTCTCGGCTGTTCCGGTGGCGCGAGTACTGGCTCGGGAGGCGGGACGGAAGCGACGCAGGCCGCCGAGCCCGCGGTCACCATCACGATCTCCGCGGCGGCGTCACTCACCGATGCACTGAATGATGTGACCGCTGCGTATACTGCGCTCCATCCGGAAGTCGACTTCGACATCAACTATGGAGCGTCAGGCACGCTGCAGGAGCAGATCTCGCAGGGCGCAGTGGCGGACGTGTTCCTGTCCGCATCGAAGAAGTACATGGACGCCGTGGAGGAGCAGGACCTGGTCGTCACGGGGACACGCCTGAACCTCCTCGCGAACGAACTTGTCGTGGTGGTTCCCAAGGACAGCGGCCGCACGGTGACAGGGCTGGCGGACCTCCTCGCGGCTGACTACGAGATCCTCGCACTCGGCGAGCCCAACGCCGTTCCTGCGGGCAAGTATGCGCAGCAGGCGCTAGCGGCGGCGGGTGTGGGCGACGCGGCCTACGCAAAGGCCGTCCTGTGCAAGGACGTCAAAGAGGTGCTCACCTACGTTGAGACCGGTGATGTCGATGCCGGTATCGTCTACAAGACGGATGCGCTTGTCAGTGACGGCGTGACGGTCGCGTTCACCATCCCGTCGGACACACACGACCCGATCGTGTACCCGGCAGCCATCCTGACGGCCGGTGACAGCCAGGAGGCCGCGCAGGCGTTCATGGAGTACCTCAGTAGTGACGAGGCCATGAACATCTTCGAGGGCTACGGGTTCTCGGCCTCGAAGTGAGTGACGCTACATGTAGCGGTCATCCAGAGAGGTGACCGCTACGTGTAGCAGGGAATCCGCCCGGCTGATTTCGCCGGATGCCGCTGCGCGGAGCCGGTATGCAGGCGGACATCAAGGAAAGAGGAGGCATGGAGGCGCTGGCAACGTTTCTCGCCGAGTTCGACTTTCGGC
>CAZOSR010000353.1:0-1616 GCA_964582445.1 uncultured Coriobacteriaceae bacterium
GCGGTGAGTCCCAATAGGTCCCAACGAGTACCAACAAGTACCATGTATTTGGGCGACAAATCGGGCAACAAATCCGGGGATCCCCGGCGCGCCCGCGCTTATCAACCGACCGTCCCACTCAAGCTCAGGTGAGACCCTTCCACGGCTCGCCGGGAAGACGAGCGATGATACGGTCGTGCACGAGCAACGCGGCGTCGTCGACGTCATATCCCGCAGGGTCGCGCAGCAGCGGGATCACGTCGGCGCGGAAGTCAGGAGATGCAAGCTTGCCCACCATGTTCGCCTCGAACTCCGCGCGCGAGATCGCGGTTTCGGTTCGCGCCAGGTACTCGCCGAGTTGGAGAGCGGTCTTGCCGACGTGTGAGTGAGCGCATGGCTCGGCAGCTGCTCAGGCGCTGGCGGCCGTAGGCTCTGTCCAGCCCATGACCCGCATGAACGTGTCGGTCGGCGACGTGAGCTCATCGCCGAGGACGAAGGCTGTTATGAACTGACCAACGAACATGCTGAGCAACGTCCGCACGCGCGTGGAGACGTCTTCGGCATCCGCCTCGATGCCGTAGTACGCATCCACCACGGGAACAAGTCGCTCGAGGCGAGCGAGGATCGGGTCTGCCACGCTTTCACGGAACGCCGTGCGGAACACCGGACTATGCATGGACGCGATCATGACGGTTCGGACCACGGGCAAGTAGCTGCCCACGGCCACGGTGCGGTTCACGAAGATCGTCTCGAACGTCTCGGCTATGTGTGCAGGCTCCGCCGCGGCCAGCAAGGGCCCGACCTCGGACTTGATCCGCGCGCTCACACCCGTGATCAGGGCGAGGCAGATGTCTTCTTTGCTCGAGAAGTGCCGATACAAGGCGGGCTCACTGACGCCCACGAGCTCGGCGATCTCACGCATGCTTCCTGCGTCGTAGCCCTTCTCGGAGAAGACCGCTACGGCGGCATCCAGGATCTCGCCCTTGCGGTCGTCAGTGGCATCCCGGAAGAACCTGGGTTCTGAAGCGGGTCGCTCCACTTCAGATCACACCCCTTTCGTTTCGCTCGCGCGTGACGAGGTGCACGAAGACGTCTTCGATCGACGGGTCGATGGGCATCGCGGATGACCCGTCCACGTCAGCCCGTACGATAGCAGCATCGAGACGCTCTGCGGCGTTGCCCGTGGAACCCATGTTCACGTGAAGACGGGCGCCGCTCAGGTACACCTCCTGGACGTCCTCGTCAGCCTCGAGCGCAGCGAGCGTCACGTCCGCATCGGGTGATTCGACCTCGAAGATCTCATCGTGCATCTCGCGCACGCGGATTTCCTCGGGAGTGCCGATAGCGATGATGTCGCCGCGGTAGATGAACGCGAGCCTCGAGCAGTTGGCCGCCTCGTCCATATAGTGCGTGGTGACGAAGAGCGTGACGCCGCTGGCAGCCAGCTCGTAGAGTAGCTCCCAGAAGTCCTTGCGGGCGAGCGGGTCCACGCCGGAGGTGGGCTCGTCGAGGAAGACCAGCTCGGGCTCGTGGATGATCGCGCAGCCGAGTGCAAGGCGCTGCTTCCATCCCACCGAAAGGTTGCGGGCGAGTTCGCCTTCGCGTCCCACCAGGTCGGCCATCTTGAGGATGTAGTC
>CAZOSR010000354.1:0-1615 GCA_964582445.1 uncultured Coriobacteriaceae bacterium
CGGGCGATCGGGTGTTGGGCGGCGTCACGCGTATCGCGGCGATCCGGAAGATGTCCGGCCTCATCGAATTGCAGCTCGCGGGCTATACCGGCGATGCCGGCGACCACGTGCACATGCAGGTGAACCGCATCGGCGAACCGGGCGAGGCCGATGAACCGGGCGGCTCGTAGCCGCACTTCGTCGTCTTATCGCGCCCCGGAGTCACCGCTCGTCAGGCTGCGCCTCGTCAGTCCGCCTGATAAACCCACGGAAGCGCCGATCGAACTCGTAGCGCTCGAGACGGACCTTGCGGTCGCACCCCACGCAGCGCAAGCCGATGTCCATCCCCAGCTTGGTGATCTCCCACTCGTTGGCGCCGCAGGGATGCGGCTTCTTGAGTCGCACCACGTCGCCGAGCTTGATCGGTGTTATCGGAACGGCCACGGTCACTCCGTGCTCGGTCGCGCCAGCGGGACAGGGCGGGTAGAGTATACCGCGTGAGAAACACAGACCCCCGGCCGTACCGCCAGCCACACGAAGGAGCCTCATGAAGACCAGGGCCATACTCTCCGTGCTCGGCGCCGACCGCGTGGGCATCGTCGCCGCCATCGCCACCGCGCTCGCTGAACTCTCGGTGAACATCGAGGACATACGCCAGACGATTCTGTCGGACGTCTTCTCCATGACGATGCTCGTCACCATCGACGAGGACCTTCATCCCTTCGAGGACGTCCAGGCACGCCTGGCCGACGTGGCCGAGGGCATCGGTATGCAGATCACACTGCAGCGGGAAGACGTCTTCCGGTTCATGCATCGCGTGTGATCGTCCGCGCCCCTGCCCGGTCCACTGCCCCTGGAGGTCCACATGCTTCGTATCAGTCCCGAGGAGATCGCCGAAACCCTGCTGATGGTCCAGCAGCAGCACCTCGACATCCGCACGGTCACGCTCGGCGTCTCGATCGGCGACTGCGGAGCTGATACTGCCGAGGAGATGGGCCGGCGCCTCTACGACAAGGTCACGCGTGCGGCAGAGCGGCTCGTGCCGGTGTGTGGAGCGATCGAACGCGAGTACGGCATTCCCATCCGCAACAAGCGTATCTCCGTGAGCCCGGTGGCCGCCGTCGCCGGCCGCTGCGCATGCGACGATCTCACGGCCGTTGCGGTCTCGATGGACAGGGCGGCGGCCACGGCTGGAGTCGACTTCATCGGTGGCTTCTCCGCACTCGTGCAGAAGGGTGTGGGTGCTGCCGATGACGCGCTCATCCGCTCGATCCCGATGGCGCTGGCCACTACGCAGCGCGTCTGCTCGTCGGTCAACGTCGCTTCCACGCGCGCGGGCATCAACATGGACGCGGTCGCCCGCATGGCGCACACCGTGAAGGAGACCGCCGCCCTTACCGCCGAGGCAGACAGCATCGGCTGCGCCAAGCTGGTGGTGTTCGCCAACATGGTTGAGGACAACCCGTTCATGGCCGGAGCGATGCACGGCCCCGGTGAGGCCGATGCGGTCATCAACGTGGGGATCTCCGGACCGGGCGTAGTACGCGCGATCATCGCGGCTCTGCCCGATGACGCCGATCTCACCGCAGTGGCCGAAGCCATCAAGGCGACGTCGTTCAAGATCACGCGCGCGGGT
>CAZOSR010000355.1:0-1613 GCA_964582445.1 uncultured Coriobacteriaceae bacterium
CCGAGCAGGACACGACTACATATCCGAGGACGATCGATGAGACCCTCTCTCCGAACAGCCTCAAGGTCCTGCAGAAGCGGTATCTGAAGAAGGATGATGACGGGCAGCCGGTCGAGAAGCCGTCGGATATGTTCATCCGTGTGGCGGAGAACATCGCGTCCGCGGAGGCGCTGTTCGGCGCCACGCAGGAGCAGGTTGCAGAGACCGCGCGCGACTACTACGACCTCATGACCTCACTCGAGTTCCTGCCCAACTCACCGACGCTTATGAACGCCGGTCGCGAGCTGCAGCAGCTCTCCGCGTGCTTCGTGTTGCCCGTGGCCGACTCCATGGACTCGATCTTCGGTGCGGTTCGTGATACGGCGATCATCCACAAGTCCGGCGGCGGCACCGGGTTCTCGTTCTCACGTCTCCGCCCGGCGGGGGACCAGGTGCGCTCCACTCAGGGTGTTAGCAGCGGCCCCATTTCCTTCATGCGCGTGTTCAACCAGGCGACCGAGGCGGTCAAGCAGGGAGGCACGCGCCGGGGGGCGAACATGGGCGTGCTCCGCATCGATCATCCGGACATCGTTGAGTTCGTGAAGTGCAAGCTCGACGGCGACTTTGCCAATTTCAACATCTCGGTTGCACTCACCGAGGAGTTCATGGACGCCGTGAAGGCCGGGACCACGTATTCGCTCCGTAATCCGCGCAGCGGGGAGCCGGCTGGCGAGCTGGACGCTCGCGAGGTGTACGACCTGATCGTCGAGATGGCATGGGCCACTGGCGATCCCGGGATCATCTTCATCGACCGCATGAACCGCGACAATCCCACGCCGCTCCTTGGCGAGATCGAGTCGACCAATCCGTGTGGTGAGCAGCCACTGTTGCCGTACGAGGCGTGCAACCTCGGCTCGGTCAATCTCTCGAAGTTCGTCCGCTACACCGAGGGTGGGCCGGAGATCGATTGGGACCGGCTTGCCGACGTGGTCCACCGGGGCGTTCGGTTCCTCGATGACGTCATCGAGGTGAACCAGTACCCGCTCGAGAAGATCGCGGAACTTGTGGCCGGCAACCGCAAGATCGGCCTTGGCGTCATGGGTTGGGCCGACATGCTCATCATGCTCGACATCCCGTACGACTCGGACGACGCCGTTGCGCTCGGGGAGAAGGTCATGGGCTTCATCCAGGCCGAGGCGCGCCGCGCGTCGATGAAGCTCGCCGACGAGCGGGGAGTGTTCCCCAACTGGGAGGGCTCGGTCTATGAGGCTGACGGGATGCGCCTGCGCAACGCGACGGTCACAACGATAGCGCCGACCGGCACGTTGTCGATTATCGCCAACTGCTCCTCGGGCATCGAGCCTCTGTTCGCCGTGTCATATGTGCGGACGGTCATGGACAACGACCGCCTCATCGAGGTGAATCCCCTGTTCGAGGATCTTGCGCTGAAGCAGGGTTTCTACAGCCGTGAGCTGATGGCGCTCATCGCCGATCACGGCTCCGTACACGGGGTTGACGGCGTACCCGGCGACGTCCAGCGTGTCTTCGTGACCGCGCACGATATCGCACCTGAATGGCATGTGCGGATGCAGGCCGCCTTCCAGCGCTCGACGGACAACGCTGTCTCCAAGACG
>CAZOSR010000356.1:0-1604 GCA_964582445.1 uncultured Coriobacteriaceae bacterium
ACGCGCACCCGTCGTAAGAATGAACGGATACTTCTCCATGAGTTCAGGAGTTGTGTAGGGGCCGTATGGGGGCTCTTCGTAGCCGGGCACTGGACTCTGACCCCAGGACTGCAACAACGTTGAGTAGAGCTCCACCCGACCCGTCGGTGTGTTGAAGCCAAGCCCCCCGTCGGGGCGCTGCTCGCCCGTGCGGAACTTCTCGTAGTGGTACTCGGGGTATATCCAGTTCTCTTCACGAGTCTCCTCGAAGGTCATGCCAGTTTCTTTCATAGTGAAGGTGAAGAACTCCTGTAGCGTCTCACCCGGCCACGCTGTGGGGCTCCATCGACGTCCCAGCTCCCAGCAGAGCTCCATGTCCGACTTCACTTCACCCAGTGGCCGTGCCGCCTGATTCGTGTTCTGTACGTAGTAGTAGATGCCTCGGATACCATCGCGCTCGGGATACGTGGCCACCGGAAGGACCATGTCGCAGCAGGCCATCGCGGTTGGTGTCATGAACAGATCTACACATACGTTGAACTCCGCGTTCAGATACGCAGGTTCCATTCTGGTGTCTGGCTCCTGAGCAGTGCAGGCAAGCGGGTTCGTGGACTGGATCCAGTTAGCACGAATCTTGTAGGGGCGCCCGGTGAGCATCTGGTCGATGGTCATGTCAGCCTGCGTCAGCACAACACCCGAGTACTTCAGCATCGGGAACTCACGCCCGCCGATACGCCAGTCCTGTTCCTCTTGAGTGAGATGCTCGGCAGGATCCGGCGGATTCCAGGTCTGGATGTTGAAGGGCTGATGTGTAGTCAGCATGCCACCGGGAATGTCGATCTGACCAGTGATTGACCACAAATCCACAATCGCTGCGGATCCGGAGATGGCCTCCAGCGTCATGTCTATGGCGAGGCCCCACTGCACGGCTGAGGGCTTCTCCGCCATCATGCGCGCCGCCTGTACTATCTTCTCCTCAGGAATCCAGGTTATCTCGGCAGCCCTCTCCGGAGTGTAGGGCCGCACCGTCTCAGCGTACTCCTCGAAGCCGTAGCACCAGTTCTCAACGAACTCGTGATCGTAGATGTCCTCGCTGAGGATGACATTGCCCATGGCCATCGCAAGCGCCGCGTCGGTGCCTGGGCGAATCTGCAGCCAAAGGTCAGCTCGCGCGGCCAGCCAGGTCAGGCACGGATCTACCACGATGAGCTTCGAGCCGCGCTTCATACAGTCCACGATCCAGTGGCCCATGTTGCCATCAGCGTTCGAGACAAGTGGATTGTTGCCCCAAACGAAGATGTTCTTGGGGGCGACCCACTTCTCGTTGTCGTATCGGTCGATGAAGTACTGCGAGCAGTCCGGCGTCGCATATGCGCCCATGAGCGTCATGCAAGCCGCCACACGCGGGACATAGCACGAGTTGCCCGATAGGAAGTACGCGTACTGCGCGCTGCCGAATGCGTACTGCAGACGCGTCATATACGGCGCGGTTCCACGACCGGTTCCGAGACTGAAAACGATGGAGCGGGCACCAGACTCCGCCTTGATGCGGTTGAATGTCTCGAAGACGGTGTCATACGCCTCGTCCCACGTGATGCGCTCCCACTTGTCCTTCCCGCGGTTCT
>CAZOSR010000357.1:0-1585 GCA_964582445.1 uncultured Coriobacteriaceae bacterium
AGACGAGACCATCGTCACGGCGGGCCTGGAGCCACGCGAGACGCGCGTGATAGTCGATTTCGGTCACTGGTCCCACTGCGTGCTTGGCCGTGGCATCCGGTGATAACTGCACCGCCCGCCACATGTTGACGAGCCACCCGTCGGCGTCGTTGATCGTCTCGACGCGGCGTCCGTTGAACTTCGGTCGGGCGAGCAGGACGGCGGCGGAACCAGCGAAGGGCTCCACGTAGCCGGATGGGTCGCCGAGCGCCCGCCAGACGATAGGTGCGGCGCGGTGCTTGCCGCCGAAGTAGGGGAAGGGCGCTTTCAGGTCGCTCACAGCAGCTCCAACAGCGAGTCGTAGCGGCAGGTCTCATTGAGCTCGTACTGGCGGATGTTCAGCGACCGCTCGGCTACAAGCCCTTCCTCGGCATGGACTTCGAGCAGCGACTGCGCCGGTTCGGAGTAGGTGCCGCTCATGCCTTCCTTCGGGAACTCGTCGCCGCCTTTGAGCGAGGGCTCGATACGGATGCGGCCGTTCCCCCCGGCCCGCTCCACATCTGCCATCTGGTGCATGTGGCCGTACTGCCGCACGAGCACGCGCCGCTCGAGCTTCACGTCCAGCGCCGTGCGCTTCGTGTCGGACTTCACGAGCGAGTACCAGGAGATGCCGCCAAAGCCACCCTTGGCGTCGCTCGTGCCGTGATTGAGGAAGAATCCCCAGCCCTCGACCTCGGCGGTGAGCGACCACGCCTCAGGGATGGTGAACGTCACATTGGGCATGTCCGCGCACATGAGCGCCGTCCAGTGGTAGACGAGCCAGTCAAGATTCTCGGTCGGCTGCTTCCACGGCATCCCCTTCGTGAAGCGGCCGTGATTGCCGGGTACGCCTCGGAACACGACGCGCTCGAAGTGCGGGGCGAGATCCCGTATCGCGTGCGCTTTGAGCGTGGCGGCGAACCGGGCACCTTTGAGGGGGCTCATGCTGTTCGTGGCCTTGGCGTCCTCGTGGATGCCGTTCGTGCAGTTGTCGCCCAAGTCGTGGATGTAGAGCGTCCGGTAGGTGATGCGGTCGGACAGCTGCGCGATCATGAGCGTCTTATCGACCATGCACTCGACGCGGCGCAGGGCCGTCGGCGGGTCGTACCAGTTGAGGCCTTCCATGATGGCCGCGTCCACGGTCTCGTCGATGTGCCAGTCCGCGAAGTTGAGCACCAGCGACTGTGACACGGGGCGCGGCTTGACCGGGCTGGGCGCTGGTACCAGCGGCGTGATGGGCGCGAGCACGGCGCGGCCCTCGTCGAGCAGCTTGTCGTACACGTTCTCGTCGCGGCACACGGCCTTGTACTTGCGCCGAAGCTCCCTCAGCTCCTCGTCCTTGAGCTGCATAGCGCGATCGTGGGCGACCTGCTCGGAGACCGGCAGCGGCTCCGGCTCCGGTCTCGGCTCCTTGCGCTTCGCCGCCGCGGCTTCCATGTCCCCGTCGGGCGTCAAGTGCAGGGGCAGCTTGACAGCCGCCCCCTTCGGCAGCTCCGGGAAGTGGACGGTGTCGCCGAATAACTCCTTGGCGCGTGACCGGCGACGTGAGTAGCCGTTCGCTGACACG
>CAZOSR010000358.1:0-1584 GCA_964582445.1 uncultured Coriobacteriaceae bacterium
GCCCGTAGCGTCGACGAACACCTTCGCCCTGACGGCCTGCCGGCCGGCCTTGCTCTCCACGATGGCGGCAGTCAGCCGGCCGTCCTGGACCTCAGCCCCGACGACGTAGGTATGGAACCGGCACTTCACGCCCGCCTCGAGCAGCATCCGGCCGAGTTCGTACTTCAGCATCTCCGGCTCGATGGCGTGGAACCGCAGCTCGGCGTAGTCGGTCGACTGGTTGGCGACGAGGGCATAGCCGCCCTTCGCCTGCAGTCGTGAGGCCACTTCGGCGCCGAATCCGTTGTTAAGCGGGGGCGTGGTGATGACGAGCGACTGGGTCACGAGACCGCCGAGGAAACCGTAGCGCTCGAGCAGCATCACCCTGGCGCCAAGTCGTGCCGCCCAGCAGGCCGCCGCGACTCCGGCGATGCCGCCGCCGCAGACAAGCACATCGAACTCGGCAACAACAGGAGTGACGCGCTCCGGCTCTCGAATCGTATCCATGGCAGCCACCCTCCTCTCGCGCGATGCAGCCGTGCCACGGTGCATCGCCGCCGGTCCGCCCCCATCGTACACGACGACGGCGCCGCCTCCAACCCCGTGGAAGAGCCGCCCGGACAGCCGCCGGCGGCTACCTGGAGCCGCTGTTGTTCTTCGGCAGGTGCGGGATGAGCCACGCGAGGAACGAGTCCTCGCTCCTCGTCTGCATGAGCAGCCTTCCCGGACCCGTGAACGTGCAGACCAGCCCTTCGCCGCTGAAGAGGGTCGACTTCATGCCGCCCACGCGGCGTACCTGGTAGCTGACGGATTCATCGAAGGCGACCATGTGGCCATTGTCGAGCGTGTACGTCTGGCCGGCCGCAAGCTCGACCTCGTGGATGGCGCCATAGCTCGATATGAAGAGCTGCCCCCGGCCGCTGACCTTGAGCAGGATGAGACCTTCCTTGGAGAAGAAGCCCTTCGCGCCGGACCACTTCGTGTCGACGGTCACGCCCGCGGACGAGGCGAGGTACGAGGTTGACTGCACGAACAAGGTCCCGCCGGTCAGTTCCATCCCCCGGACATCGCCGGGGAGCGGAGGGGCGAAGGTGACCTCGCCGGGGGCGGTCGCCGTGAACGTGTTGACGAAGAAGCTCTCGCCGCCAAGCACGCTGCGCTTCAGGCCGGAGAGCAGCCCGCCCTTGACGCTCGTCTGCATCTCGATGCCGGAGGACATCGAGACCATGGCGCCGGACTCGGCCAGTATCTCCTCGCCGGCGTCGAGGCTGACACGCGCCAGCGAATACGAAGGACCGTACAGTATCTCGTAGTGCAACGAAGACTCCTTTCGATGCTCGTCGTTCCGGTTCTAGTGGGGCACGACGTGGCGCACCTGCTGTGCGGGTGGCGCGGATGAAAACGCCCCGATGGCCCGGATGGCCTCGACGGGAGCGCGCGATTCCGCGCCCGCCTGGTCCAGCGCGTCCACGACCGGGGCCAGGGCGTCGCGCAGGTCGAAATCCGTCCAGGCCGGGTGGTGCTCGATGTGGTACGCCGCGTGCAGGTCCCGGCCGGCGAAGTGCGACAGCACATGCCGGCATCCTTCACGCAGCCATGCCGAGT
>CAZOSR010000359.1:0-1559 GCA_964582445.1 uncultured Coriobacteriaceae bacterium
CCACCGGGAGCGAGCGTGCCGGTCTGAGACGGGCCCCTACGGGAGAAGGCCGTCAGAGGAGCGTTCGGGAGATACCTGCCGCAGCGCCTTCGAACCAAAGGGGCAGACGGCGGAGCAGATGCCGCAGATGTGCCCGTCCTCGTACTCGGCGTAATGCTCCTTCTTCCACCGGTCGCACATCGCCGCGTCCAGCAGCGCCTCACGCGGCATGCCGGCCTGCCACGCGGCGCCCTTCAGCGCCCCGGAAGGGCACGCTTGAACGCAGCGCGTGCAGCCGCCGCAGGAGCTCTCCTCTACCGGTGTGCCGCACGGGAGTGCTAAGTCCGTGAAGACCGAGCCCAGCCGCACCCACGGTCCCAGTGAGCGCGTCACGAGCTGGCAGTTGCGGCCTATCCAGCCAAGGCCGGCGCGCGTCGCCACCGTCTTCTGTGGGAATTCTCCGGCGATGCGGACCCAGTCCGTTCGTTGCGATGACGGCAGCGGTCTTGCGCTGAAGCCACGCCGCACCAGCTCCGCGGCGAGCGCCACGCCCAGCCGGTCGATGCGGTTGTTCAGTCGCACGTACTCGGCGGCGTAGGGGTGAGTCGGCCCGTTGCGGACGGCCGCCATGATGTCACGGTCGACCGGCAGGGCGAACGAGATGCCGCACGGGAACGGCGTGCCGGTCTCCGCGAGGGGCGCGGACAGGCCCCTGAGGTCTGCCACGCCCCAGAGGGCTATGCCCTCAGAGGCCATCCAGTCGACCAGCCATGCGGGCGTTGCCGAAGAGCACTCGGGCATGTCACGGCTCGAACGGCGATTCCGGGGACACCACGCCTCATGGGCCGCACGCGTGCGGCGTCCCTCTGATGGTCAGGTTTCCTGGAGGCCGCGGCAGCCGCCGCAGTTGCGCGGGCGGCATGACGTCCCCGGAAGTCCGCTGTCTCTATCGGCTACTTGTCCACCATCGCCCAGACCTCAACCTCGAGGAGCCACTCCTCCCGGGCGAGGTCCTTCACGACCAGCAGCGTCGTGGGCGGGTACGGGGGCTTGAGATACTCCGCGCGGATGCCCTTGAAGATGGCGAAGTCCTCCCGGTTCTTCAGGAATATCATCAGCTTGATGACGTCAGCGAACGTCCCACCCCCGGAGGCCAGCATGTTCTTCAGGTTCTCGAACACCTGCCGCGCTTGCGCCGCGAAGTCGCCTTTCCCGACCAGGTTCCCCTGGGTATCCCAGGCCACCTGCCCGGAGATGACCAGCAGTGTTCCTCCCTTGATCTTGAGGCCCTGGGAGTAGTCTCCCGCCGGCTTGGGAACGCTCGTCGGCTGCAGATAGGTCTTCTCCATGATGTACCTCCTTGCGTGTACGGCCAGCCTGAAGGAGCTGCGCCTGCCACGACCTCATCATACAGGTTTCACTTGCCCGTCCGGCAGTGCGGCGATGCCCTGCGCCCCTGACGCATGGTAGTATGGTCCGCGATAGCTGCCAGAGCAGGAGGGGGGCGATATGAAGGCGACGCAAGGCTCCATCGGGCGTGTCTTTGTGCTGAGACTCGAGGACGGCGACGTCGTGCCGGA
>CAZOSR010000360.1:0-1558 GCA_964582445.1 uncultured Coriobacteriaceae bacterium
CCTCATGGCGCGCTATCACGCGTTGCTCGAGAAGTTCGAGAGCGGCGCCCCCTTCGTCCCTGACCCGAAGCTGCCCGAGTTCGTTAACAACCTCGTGGCTGCCCTGAGTGCGCCCATCAACCAGCCGTTCACGCGTGAGTTCTGGTCGTTCAAGCCCGCGGATTACCTGCGCAGAGTCGATGTGCCGGTGCTGGTGGTCACCGGGAAGAAGGACATCCAGACGGACTGGAAGCTCGATGGAGCTGCGCTGGAAGAAGCGTCGCAGGGTCGAAAGAATGTGACCTTCTACTACCCCGAGAATGCCAACCACGTCCTGAAGCACGAGCCAAGACCGCGGGAAGAGCTTGCCGCCGCAACGGCTATCGCTGTCTACAACGCGCCTGACGCGCAGCTCGACGCCGAGACCATGAAGGTGATTCTTGACTGGCTTCGCCGGCACTCGAGCCGGCACAGCGGGTGAGTGTGCTTTGGGCCGAGGCGGGAGTGTGGGCAACGTGGCTGGTGACGCGTTCTACGTGGGGATCGACGTCGGCTCGAGCGGCGTGAAGGTCATGCTGGTCCGCTCCGACGGCCGGTCGCTCGGGGTGGCATCCGCCGGCTACGAGACGTCCTACCCCCATCCCGGTCACGTGGAGCAGAACCCGGACGACTGGTACACCGCGGCCTGCATAGCCGTACGGGACGTGCTCGCGAAGACGGGCGTCGCCCCTGAGAAGGTTGGCGGCATCGGCCTGTCCGGGACCTCCCATGTGCCGTCGATGCTGGACGAGGAGTTCAGGCTGGTACGGCCTGGCATCCTCTGGAATGACATCAGGAGCGAGGCGCAGGTCAGGCGGCTGGAGGAGCAGGCCGGCGAGCTCATTTCGTCTCGCACGGGGAACTCCATCAACTGCACCTGGTCGCTGGCGCAGCTCGCGTGGGTGCGGGAGCACGAGCCGGACGCTTTCCGGAGGACGCGGCACGTGCTCTTCTCGAAAGACTACCTGGCGTTCCGGCTCACCGGAGAGCTTGCCGCCGACTACAGCTCGGCAGTCAGCTCTCTGCTGGTAGGCGCGGACTCGCTGGACTGGGACCCTGAGCTCCTTGACCTCGCGGCGCTGACGTCCGACATGATGCCGCCCATCCACCCGTCCACCGACACTATCGGAGGGTTGACGCCGACCGCCGCGTCCGAACTCGGCCTGGGGCCGGGCGTGCCGGTGGTCGCCGGCATGCTCGACTCGGCGGCGGAGCTCATCGGGGTGGGCGCGACGGACCCGTCCGTAGCGGTGATTCGACTCGGGACCGCCGGCGGCGTCATGACGCTGACCTGCGGCCCGACATGGCGCAAGGGGTGCATGCTCTACCCTCATCCCGTCCGGCCGCAATGGTACTACCAGGCCGGCACGAACGCCGCCACCATCTCCTTGCAGTGGGCAATGAGTCTCCTGGGCATGAGCGCGGCCGGCGGCTACGCCGAGCTGGACGCACTGGTGGCGCAGGCGCCGCCGGGAGCGGACGGCCTGCTGTTCCACCCGTATCTGCTGGGCGAGCGGGCGCCGTACTGGAGCAGCCGCAT
>CAZOSR010000361.1:0-1555 GCA_964582445.1 uncultured Coriobacteriaceae bacterium
GAGCGGTCAAGGATGCCTCCGAGATTGCACTCATGCGGCGCGCGGGAGAAATCGTCGTCGAGGGCATGCGGGCCGCCGTTGCCGCGGTTGCGCCCGGCCGCCGCGAGGTGGAGGTGGCGGCCGAGGCGGAGTACGCCATGGGCAAGGCCGGCTCGCAGGGCTCGCCCTTCCGGATGCAGGTGCTCGTGCATGAGCGCCAGATGCTGACGCACCCTTACGCGGGCGAGTCGGTCATCTCGAACAACGAGCCGGTGGTCATCCATCTCGGAGCCGCCTACGAGGGCTACGTAGCCAAGATGTGCCGCACGGTGGCGGTGGGACGGCTCCATCCGGAGTCCGAGGCTATCTACGAGGTACTGGTTGCGGCTCAGCGCGCGGCCATGGAGGCCGTCAAGCCGCCGGCGACGGCGCAGCGCGTCTATCAGGCCGCCTACAACGTGGTGGAAGCCGCCGGCTACGGCAAGCATTTCCTCGATGTCATCGGCTACGGCGTCGGCATCCGCCAGTCGGAGTTCTACCCCGTCATCTTCAAGGACGGCGACCATGTCATCGAGAAGGACATGGTCATCGACATGCTGCTGCCCACCATCTACAAGAAGGGAGTCGGCGGACCGAGGCTGACGGACACGATGCTCGTCACCGGCGATGGCATCGAAGTGCTCACTCCGTTCCCGAAGGAGATGGTGAGGAAGTGACGCGCGCCCGGGACTGCGAGGACTCGCGCTGTTCTGCGGCGTGGTGACATGTGAAGGCGGGTGGCCCGCCGCCGGGTCTCCCGCCTTCGACCTGCTCCGAATCTACTTCTTCACGGCCTTCATGAGCTGGGCCATGTTCTTGCCGAAGTTCCAGACGGTGTCGACGCCTTCCTTGTCCTGGGCTACCTCGCCCTTGGTGCGGCCGAAGGCGATGTTCCAGTAGCTGGCGCCCGTCATGTAGAACTGGAGCAACTGGAACCAGAAGTTCATCTGGGCGTAGGTGAAGTTCACTCCGCCCCGGCGGGCCACCACGATAGGGCCGCCCACTTTGCCCTTCAACGCATCGCCGCTGTAGCGCGCCACCATGCCCGTGCGGTCCATGAAGGCCTTCATGAGCGAGGTGGCCGAGCCGAAGTACACCGGTGTGGCGAGGATGATGCCGTCAGCATGCAGCATCCTGTCGTAGATGGGCCACGCATCGTCGTCGACGACGCAGCGGTGCTCGTCCTTCTGGCAGGCATAGCAGCCGGTGCAGTGGCCGATGTTCAGCCCTGCCAGCGTGATGAGCTCGGTCTCGATGCCCTCCTCCGCGATGGACTTGAGCGCGTGACTCGTGAGGAACTCGCAGTTGCCGCCCTTGCGCGGGCTGCCGACGATGCCGATGGCCTTCATCAGTCCTTCCCTCCTTGCTTCCCGCGGCGCGGAGCGACGCTCCGGCGCGCTGACGCATCATCGTGCCACCTCTCGACGGGTTGTGCAAAGGCGCCGGACCACGGCACCACTCGACGGGCGGCGGACCGCGCATGTTGCCGGTTCCGCCGGGCGCCACTGCCGTCGGCACCGGTGTCCGATGTAGAATA
>CAZOSR010000362.1:0-1554 GCA_964582445.1 uncultured Coriobacteriaceae bacterium
ATGCGGCAGGGCCTTTCTCAGCGCATCGAAGACGCTGAACTCGACGAAGTACTTGCCGAAGCCGACGCGCGGCCCGGCATAACCCATATCACGGATGACGTCTGCAGTCGTGGCGCCGAGGCTGGTCGCAGGGAAGAGGTACGGCACCACGCGCTCCGACGGCACCATCGAGCGCACGTACGCCGCGTCAAGCCAGAGGCAGACGATGCGCGGCTCCCCCTCGAGGGGTATCACCATCGAGAGGCAGTCGAAGTTCGTCATGCCGGTGTAGTAGATGAGATTCTCGCGATCGGCGAAGAGCATGAGATCGACGCCGGCCCGCTTCATTTCTCCCTGCATCCGGGCAATCCTGCTCAGATACGTCTTCCTGTCCATGGCTGCCTCCTCGGCCGGACCGTTCCGGGGCCCCGCGGGACACGGCCGGGCTTCATCGCGTATGGTATCCCATCGGCCGGCACCGCCCAACACACGTTGACACGGGCTGGGGCGTCTGGTACGGTCGTTTCCGTTCGTGAGCATGCCTGCAGTGCAGGGAGGTGAGTGAGTTGCGAATCATCACAACGCAGGCGGTTGTCGACCCGGCCCTCTGCACGGGGTGCAGGACCTGCGAGAAGGTGTGTCCGACGGAGTCCATCCGGGTGGGAGACAGCAAGAAAGCCTTCGCGAACCGTGAGACGTGCACAGGCTGCGGCAACTGTGAGAGCCGTTGCCCGGTGCTGGCCATCAGGCTCGTCCCCGTGAAGGAGACGAAGGTCATCGAGGTCGACTGGACGAAGGCGCCGCGAGACAAGGTGACTGCCCTCTGCAGGAAGGCGCGCTTCAACCCCGAGGCGGTGCTGTGCTTCTGCACCGGCACGCGGGCGCGCGAGGTCGCGGCCGCCATTCTGCTCGGCGCGACGACGCCCGAGGAGGTATCCCGCGCTACCGGCATTCGCACCGGCTGCAGCGTGGAGTGCATCCAGCCGATACTTCGCCTGCTCAAGGCCGCAGGTGTTCCGCTCGACAAGGCGCCGGGATGGCAGTGGTACGGCCTCACGCCCACGAACTGGGACCTGCCGGAGTCGGTCGTGAGAAACCCGGCCTACCGCAAGTTCTACTTC
This sequence comes from uncultured Coriobacteriaceae bacterium, assembly GCA_964582445.1. GTDB lineage: Bacteria > Actinomycetota > Coriobacteriia > Anaerosomatales > Anaerosomataceae > Anaerosoma. The sequence continues at coordinate 1,101 of CAZOSR010000362.1, forward strand.
GAGGCTGACCGGAAGCTCATGGAGCGCGTCGTTGACGCGAAGGGAGGCGCATAGTGGCACGCGCACTGGCGAAAGCCCTCGCCCCCATCCCTCCGCGCGAATCGGTCTACGGCGTCCCGCCGTCCTGCGTCGCGAGCCGCGCGGCAAGCCTCCCGGGGATGGTCTTCCTCAAGACCACGGACCTGTTCCCGGATGCACCCGCCGTGTTCTGGCCCCCCGAGAACCCCGAGGCGATGCGGAAGGCAACGCGCGAAGCCCTGGCCGGCGTGAACATGGACATGATCAAGCCGGGCGATTCAGTCAACCTGCTCGGCTCGCACCACAGCTGGACCATATTGGGGGGCGGACCCTACACCGAGATGCTGAAGGTCATCAGGGACGTCATACAGGAGCATACCGGCTGCACGGACATCAGGCTTCGGGCCGGCGTCGGCCTCCGCTTCCGGGAGACCGA
>CAZOSR010000363.1:0-1539 GCA_964582445.1 uncultured Coriobacteriaceae bacterium
GCAGCCACACCAGGAACGTGAGCACCGCAAGCGCCACGACCACCGGCACGAACACGGCCGAGATGCGGTCGGCAAACCGCTGAACGGGCGCCTTGGAGCCCTGCGCCTCCTCTACCAGCCTCACGATCTGCGCGAGCGCCGTGTCCGCTCCCACCTTAGTGGCCCGGAAGCGGAACGAGCCGAGCTTGTTCAAGGTGGCGCCGATCACCGTGTCGCCTTCCCGCTTCTCCACGGGAATCGACTCACCGGTGAGCATGGATTCATCCACGGCCGAGGAGCCTTCGGTCACCACGCCATCCACCGGCACCTTATCGCCGGGACGCACGACCACGATATCGTCCGCGAGAACCTGTTCCACGGGCACGTCGACCTCCGCGCCGTCGCGCACCACGCGGGCGGTCTTGGCCTGCAGCCCCATCAGCTTCTTGATGGCGTCGCCGGTCTTGCCCTTGGCGCGGGCCTCGAGGAGCTTGCCGAGGATGACGAACGTGAGCAACAGCGCGCTCGTCTCGAAGAACACGGGTTCGTGCATGAGCGCCGGCACGAAGGTGGCCGCTAGGGAGTACAGGTACGCCGAACTCGTACCGATGGCCACCAGTGTGTCCATGTTGCCGGTGCGCCGCCTGAGCGCGTGCCAGAAGCCGCGGTAGAACTGTGCTCCCGCAACCAGCTGCACCGGCGTTGCGAGTGCGAAGCTGATGTACTTGAACACCATCATCGGGTCCCACGTGCCGCCGAGGTTGGCTTCCAGCCATCCGGCCACCGCGCGCGGCACCGATTCCATGACCGAGGGGATCATCAGCGCCAGCAGCGGGATCGAGAGCGCCAGCGAGAAGATGAAGAGCCGCTTCTGCCCGCGGATGTGCTCCTGCTGTGCTTCGCGTTGCGCGTCACCGGCGGTACCGGGCGCGGCGTCCTCATCACGTGGCACGGCGTCATAGCCTGCCGAGCGAACGGCGGACACGAGGTCATCGATGGTGAGCGTGTGGGGATCGTACTCCACGGTGGCGGTCTCGGCGGCAAGGTTGACCACGGCGCTGCCCACACCGGGCATGCGTTGGAGCGTCCGTTCGATCACCGCCTGGCACGACGAGCATGTCATGCCGATGATGCCGAGCGAGGCCGACGCGGTGGCCGCGGCGGCGCTTGCCGCCATGATCGCAGGGTCGGGTGCTGGCGGCACCGTGGGGCAGGTGCCGGTGTCGCAGGTGTCGGGCTCCTCGGCCGCACTGACGCCGGTTGCGGTCGCGAGCTGGTCGGTGGGCGCGGCATCGGCCGCCGAAACCGACTGCGGCTCCTCACTCGGCGTCTGAGGCGCCTCCCACTCCACCTCCTCGAGCGCGACGGCGCCACCGCAGGGCGTGAACCCCGCGGCGACGATGGCGGCCTCTACTGCAGCGGGATCGGGTTCGGTCTCGCTGGTGAAGACGGCGACGCCCTCCTGCGCGTCGGCGGCCAGCACCGTCACGCCGGGTATCGTCGAGAGGTTCATCGTGACGAGCCGCTCGCAGGCATGGCAGTGCATGCCGTCGATGGCGA
>CAZOSR010000364.1:0-1538 GCA_964582445.1 uncultured Coriobacteriaceae bacterium
ACACTCGTGCAGGTCGCATTGAACGACCTCATCATGCTGGTAGCATTCGTGCCGATCGTGTCGCTCCTCCTGGGCGTGAGTGGCATACCGGTGCCCTGGGACACGCTGGCGCTCTCTGTCGTGCTCTTCGTCGTCGTGCCGCTCGTGGCCGGCTGGGTCACCCGGCGCACGCTCATCACCCGGCAGGGCGAGCGATGGTTCAACGAATCGTTCCTGCCGAGGTTCGGCCCCGTCACCATCGTGGCGCTGCTGGCCACGCTCGTGCTCATCTTCATCTTCCAGGGCGAGACCATAGTCGCCAACCCGTTGCACATCCTGCTCATCGCCATACCGCTGTCTTTCCAGACGTTCCTTATCTTCGGTATCGCGTATGGATGGGCGTACTGGTGGCGGCTGGAGCACCCGGTGGCAGCGCCTGCTGGCTTCATCGGCGCGTCGAACTTCTTCGAGCTCGCGGTCGCCGTGGCGATTGCCCTCTACGGGCTCACGTCAGGAGCGGCGCTCGCGACCGTTGTGGGCGTGCTCGTGGAAGTGCCGCTCATGCTCTCGCTGGTGTGGATCGCGAAGCGGACCCGGGAGCGCGTGTGCGCGCGGCACGAGTGCGCCCTGCCGCGAGTGGGCGCCGCAGCCGAACCCGTATCGATCGACTCCGGCGAGGCCTGAGATGCGCCGCATCGCCCTGTACTCGGACATCCATGGGAACGTGCCTGCGCTCGAGGCGGTGCTGGCGGACATCGTGTGCGCCGGAATCGCCGAGCGCTACTGCCTCGGCGATCTGGTCGGCTACGGTGCCGACCCATCGGGCGTGATCGCTCGTATGCAGGCGACGGGCGACCCTGTGATCCGCGGCAACTACGACGACGGGGTGGGCAAGCGTCTCGGCGGTTGTGGCTGCTACTACCCCACGCTGGAGGAGAAGGCTATCGGTGCGGAGAGCTACGCTCGCACCGATGCGGCGCTCGACGATGCGGAGCACACGTACCTGGCATCGCTTGCCGATGATGTCCGGCTGAACGTATCGGGCGCTCGCATGCTCCTGTGTCACGGGAGCCCCCGCCGGATCAACGAGTACCTCATGCCCGACCGTCCGGATGACAACCTCGCCAAGCTTGCCGATATCGGGCAGGCGGACGTGGTGTGTGTTGGACACGTCCACATCCCGTATCACAGGGTGTTGACCTCTGAAGATGGGCGCGCGGTGCATTACGTCAGCGATGGCAGCGTGGGCAAGCCGAAGGACGGCGATTCGCGTGCATGCTGGGCCGAGCTCGTCTTCGGCACCAAGGCCGAGGTCAACAAGCGATGCGAGGGTGATCGCGCAGCGGGTCCGGTGGGCGCTCCTGGTGAAGCCGAGCGGCCGTGGCTCGGGGTCGTGTTCCACCGGACGGAATACTGACGGGACCCTCATCTGCACCGGCGTGCGTGCTCCACTCCCGGCAGTTGCGCTCAAGCGCGTCGTTGGGTACTCTCTTTCAGCACACATGGCCAGGTAGCTCAGTTGGTAGAGCAGGGGACTGAAAATCCCCGTGTCGGCGGTT
>CAZOSR010000365.1:0-294 GCA_964582445.1 uncultured Coriobacteriaceae bacterium
TCGGTGGAGGAGTAGCCGGCACCATCGAGCTTCTGGCGCGGAGCCTCCGCACCGGAGGGCTCATCCTCATCGGCGAGCCGTACTGGCGGCAGTTGCCGCCGACGGAAGACGTTGCCAGAGGATGCTCTGCCGATTCGATTTCCGAATACCTCCTGCTTCCGGAGCTTCTCGCGTCTTTCGGCGACCTCGACTACGACGTCGTGGAAATGGTCCTGGCAAACCAGGACGGCTGGGACAGGTACGAGGCGGCCAAATGGTTCACCATGCGCCGGTGGCTCGAAGCGAATCCCGGCG
>CAZOSR010000365.1:304-1536 GCA_964582445.1 uncultured Coriobacteriaceae bacterium
GTCTGGCGGCGGGTGCGGTGCCGGCGTGTTCACAACGGGCATGTTGGCCGCCCGCCGTCATCCGAGTCAATGGCTCCTTGTAGGGCTGATGCCCATTTGGCATTATGGGGACACCACACTTATCTTTACGACAACAAAGCTACGGTGGGCCTGCAGGGCGTGCCGGAGGCCTCGTGGGAGCAGTCTCTGAACGTGGGAGTGAATTAAGTGCGGTGTCCCCGGAAGTCAGAAGGCATGGACCGGATGGACCGAATGGACGGTCAGGTCACGATGTGCCCCAGGCGTCAGCGGCTTCTTCCGGCGCGGCGGTGGTTGTAGAGCCGCTCCGTGAAGCCGCCCTCCTGCTCGAAGGCGGCCGCCTGGGCGGCAAGCTGGCGGGAGAGCAGGTAGCAGGCCACGTTCAGTAGTGACAGCGCCGCGTTTGCCATCAGCTGCGCTGAGAACACGGACTCACACCGACCGGCACTGACTGGCACGGACGGCTGGGAAGAGGTGGCCTTTCCCTTGGTCGGTGGTGGTCCGTGCGAGTCCGTGGCTTCTTGTCCGTGCCTGACCGTGTCTTTGCCCTGAAGCTGCAGTTCCGCGTCACGCCATGTCAGCACAGCTTTCAAGGTGGCGCAGCGGAGTGCCTTGAAGCGCATCAGGGCAGGGTGGTCTGGCGGCCACTGCGCCAGTTCCCGTTGCCTCAAGTAGTCCTCGTAGTCCAGGCGCAGCTCTTCCAGGCTGGCGCGGGCCACGTTAGTGAGCTTCATCTCCATCTTGCTGGAGGTGCCGCTGGCCCTGCTGCCCTCCGCGATGTTCTGCACGCCGCTGCGGGCCGCCTGCACCATCTGGTCGTGGGTGCGGCTGCGCCGGTCGATGCAGGCGTCACAGAAGGCCACCGTGACGTCGTAGGCAAGCTGCGCCACCTGGAAGCTCTTGAGGTTGCGGTATCCGCCGTGCTGCGGGATAAGCGACTCGGAGTCTGGCATGGTGGTCTCCGTAGACGGCGTCGTGTCTCGGTCTGGCGGCTGGTGCGGTGCCGGCGTGTTCACAACGGCCATGTTGGCCGCCCGCCGTCATCCGGGTCAACGGCATTTTGTAGGGGTGATGCCCATTTGGCAAGCCGGTCGGTGCTGGTCGGTGGCAGTCCGTGTCTGCTCCTCGGCCCCGGAAGCCATCGGCGCGCCGGACGCGTCTACGAAAGCGCGAACCTGCGACGGGCCTGCTGTGCGTGCCGGAGGCCTCGTCGG
>CAZOSR010000366.1:0-1535 GCA_964582445.1 uncultured Coriobacteriaceae bacterium
TTCCAGTACCACGGCGCGGAGCACAAGACGATCCACGCCTACGAACGCCGGCTGCCGCTGGTGCCCGATGTGATCCAGAAGTACACCACGCTCCACGTCCGCTGCGGGACCTCGTTCCTGCTGATGGTAATGGTGGTCGCCATCGTCGTGTTCTCGCTCGTGCCCGGCAAGGCGATCCTCGCCGCATGGGGTGTGACCGGCGGGGGATGGGTGCTGCTGTTCAACATCGGTATCCGCCTGCTGCTCTTGCCGCTGATCGCAGGCCTTGCGTATGAGATCACCGTGAAGTGGGCGGGTTCGCGTCCCGACAACCCGCTCGTCAAGGTTCTGCTGTGGCCCGGGCTGCAGATGCAGCGGATGACCACCGCCGAGCCTGACGACTCTATGGTCGAGGTCGCCGTCGCCGCCATGAACCTGGTGGTCGCGCGCGAAGAGGCCGAGATCGCCGAGCGCGGTGAGGCGGCCTGCGCACCGCTCCCGTTGCCGGAATTCGACTGATCCCGGCGCTCATCCCCCTGGCGCTCCGCCGGGGGAATGCTACGCTGTGAGTACCCCCTGATGGAGGAATCCGATAGATGCGTGAGAAGCTGCAATCCATCCTCTCGTCGTACGATGAGATCACCGCGAAGCTCTCCGACCAGGCCGTGCTGAACGATCAGAAGGAGTATGCGCGCCTGGCCAAGGAGCATTCCGGCATGACCCAGCTTGCGAACAAGATCCGCGAGTACTTCGGCGTGCTCGATGGCATCGCCGATGCCAGGGAGATGCTCAGGACTGAGAGCGACGCTGAGATGAAGGAGCTCGCCAAGGCGGAGCTCGATGAACTCGAGGAGCGCCTCGAGCCACTCGAGGATGAGCTGAAGGTCATGATGCTCCCGGCCGACCCCAACGACGACAAGAACGTCATCGTCGAGATCCGCGCCGGTGCAGGTGGCGATGAGGCAGGCCTGTTCGCGGGTGACCTCTACCGCATGTACACGCGCTACGCGGAGTCCCAGAAGTGGAAGGTCGAGGAGATCGATGCCGCTGAGAACGAGGTCGGCGGCTACAAGGACGTCTCGTTCATGATCAAGGGCAAGGGCGTCTACTCCAAGATGAAGTTCGAGAGCGGCGTGCACCGCGTGCAGCGCGTGCCGGCCACCGAGAGCCAGGGTCGCATCCACACCTCAACGGCCACCGTCGCAGTGCTGCCGGAGGCAGAGGACGTGGAGATCGAGATCAATCAGGCGGACCTGCGCATCGACGTGTACCGCTCGAGCGGCCCCGGTGGCCAGAGTGTCAACACCACCGACTCTGCGGTGCGCATCACACACCTGCCCACCGGACTCGTAGTGCAGTCGCAGAACCAGAAGTCGCAGTTGCAGAACCGCGAGGCCGCGATGCGCGTCCTTCGCGCCCGTCTGTACGAGCAGGAGATGGAGCGGCGCAACGCCGAGCTCGGGGCGGCGCGCAAGAGCCAAATCGGCTCGGGCGACCGAAGCGAGAAGATCCGCACCTACAACGTCCCGCAGGACCGCATCACCGACCACCGGATC
>CAZOSR010000367.1:0-1521 GCA_964582445.1 uncultured Coriobacteriaceae bacterium
GCCACCCGACCAGGAAGGAGTTCTACGACGGGGTCAAGGTGCTCGACGCCCTGCAGTCGGTTCACGGACTCTGGAGCTACACGCCCTACTTCGGCTTCGAAGGTGTGCCGCCCTCCATGTGCCTGCTCGAGTCGATGGCCGGCAAGATACGCAACTCGGGCAAGTTCCTGACCGAGGGCTATTCGAAGGGCAGCGAGCAGTACACCATCCGCATGGCTCAGGCGGTCGGCGCCGAGGTCTGCGTCCCCTGCCTGCTCTCGCCACCGCTGACCTACTATGAGGACGCCATCGGCGCCGGGCTGCGCGGCGCGGAGGCCGGCTTGCCGGTGCGCATCTCCGAGGGCGCCGTCTACGGCGGCACCGCCCCCGCCTCGATCGCGGGGGCGCTCGTCTCCGCCTGCGCCAACCTCATCGCACCGATAGTGCTGTTGCAGCTTCACCGTCCCGGGACGCGCATCTTCCTGAACGACTTCACCTTCCCGCAGAACATGACGACCGGCGCGCCGGGATTCGGCAACATCGCCATCGCGCTGCACTCCGCCGCGTTCAACCAGATATGGCACCGCTACGGCGTGCCGGTCTGCAACGGAGCGGCGGTGCCCGGCTCAAAGCGAATCGACTTCCAGAGCGGCTACGAACGGGCCATGAACGCCGTGCTGTTCGCCGTCTCCGGCGCCAACTTCATCCTGCTGCACGGCGGCGTGGCCGCGGAGCTGACGCACCACCCGCTGCAGGCCATACTCGACGACGACATCAGCGGGATGATAGGCCGGTTCCTCGAGGGCATCGAGGTAAGCGACGATTCGCTCGCCCTGGACGTCATCGAGGCGGTGGGTCCCGTCCCCGGCCACTTCCTCTCCAGTCAACACACGCGCACATGGTGGCGTGCGGAACAGTACGTGCCGAAGGCAGCGGACCGGCTCACCTACCCCGAGTGGCTCAAGTCCGGCAAGAAGGACTGCCTCGCGTACGCGCGGGAGCGCATGGAGGACATCCTGGCGCACCACAAGCCGCCGGCGCTCACCGCTTCACAGGAGGAGGAGATAGAGCGAATCCTCGAGGAGGCGCGCACCCACTACGCGAAAGAGGGGCTCATCACCGCGGACGAGATGGAAACCTACCGCCGCGGCATGAACGCGCCCGGGTACCCGTACGAGTAGCGCCTCCCGCTGACGCGGGCAGGAGGAAGGAGAACGCACATGGCGATGCGAGGTTTCGTCCGCAACTTCCCGGCGCTCAACATCCTGAGCGAAGAGGACGTCGAAAGCGTCCACCAGGGCATGCTCCGGGTGCTCTGGACCACCGGCGTGCGCATCGAGCACAAACGCGGTCTGGACGTGCTGGAGTCGGCCGGCTGCAAGGTGGACCGGGACACGCACCGCGTTCACATGCCCCCCGCGCTCGTCGAAGAGTGTATCAGGCGAGCGCCCAGCAGCTTCTCCTGGCGGGCGAAGGACCCGGCGAAGTCGCTCATGATGGGCGGCAACACGCTCTACTTCGCCCCGGCGCCGGGGCAGCACA
>CAZOSR010000368.1:0-1515 GCA_964582445.1 uncultured Coriobacteriaceae bacterium
TGCACCGCTGAGGGCTTCTACCATCGTCTCGGGTGGCGGACGACCGATGGCCCCTTCCCGTCGGGCCGTACGCAGATCCCCCACATGCGCATGGAGCTGCCACTCGGCTGAGAAGCGCCATGACCATCGCCAGCCCGCACGTCCCTGCTGCCGAGCGCCCATGCAGTGCCCTGGATGTAGTGGACACGAGACGTCCGGAGCAGCGCGCGGACACCTGCACTCCCCAGAAGCGGGGCGGCGATTCCTGTGCCGGACCCCGCAGTTCACCCGGAACGGTGAGGGATGGGGTACGGCGGAATGAGAGTGCGATTCGCAGGGCGTCCTGGCGTTAGACTGTGATGCGCGTGCTCTGGACGATTACACTGTCGGCGAATCGCGTGAATCGATACCGGCTCCGTGCTGCTCGGTCTGCCGAAACGCAACCTCCCGCATGGTGGCGCCCGTTCCCTGGTCGGCCGCATTCGTCAGGCCAGTACATGTTCTGGTCTCACCGTATGGGCAGCGGCTCGGTGTTCTCATTGACTGTGGAACTCGCCTGTCGCTGCCACTATACGGATCTCCACGCGGTACGTCTCAGGGGGCCCGCCGTTGGAAGCTGCGGACCCCCATTGTGTGACAGCAAGGTAGTTACGAGGCGGTGCTACTAGATGGAGCGAGCCGCGTCGTACCCCGCCTGTATGGCGTACAGGATGTTCTTGAACTTCCTCTTCGGCCCTGCGCTCGGCGCGTACTCCTCCGAGCTGGTGCAGTCACCGACGGAGATCACGGTATACGTGCTCTTCAGCGCATCGGCGAGCGTGGTGTTGTCGAGCATGTCCCAGCACTCGATGACGGTGTCGCAGGCGAGGGTCTTCTCGACCCCGGTGTCGATCTTCACGACGATCCCACCATCGATGATCTTCTGAACGCTAGCTTCGTTGAACACTCTTACGCCGTGCGCGTACAGGTGAGGAACCAGGTACTGCCGGAAGTGTATGGACTGCTCCTTGTCGACCTCCGCCGGGGTTCCGCCGTGAACCATCGTGACCTTCTTGCCCTGGGCAAGGAGGTAGAAGGCCAAGTCTATCGCTTGGGCGCCAGTGCCGAGAATGACGACGTCGCTGCCGACCTTCGAGGCGTCGTAGCTCCCCATGTTGACAACCTTCGGAGACTCGACTGTCGAGCTGTCGAACTTGGAGTCCCGCTTCCCGCCGACGGCGACGACGACCACATCCGGCTTCTCGCTGTCGACGAATGCGGCGTCGACTTCCTTACCGGTGACGACCGTCACCTTGTTGGTCGACTGCATCGTGGTGAGATACGTGATGAGGTCATCGAGACGCTCGTGACTGCCCTTGTAGGCCCTTGCGGTCTTGACCAGGCCGCCCAGAGAACTGTCCTTCTCATACAGTGTGACCTTGTGGCCACGCTGTGCGGCGCGGCGGGCGGCTTCCATACCACCGGGTCCTCCGCCGATCACCATGACGTTCTTGGGCGTCGCGGCGGGGGCTAGTTCGTAGCCCTCGGGGAGAGCCT
>CAZOSR010000369.1:0-1081 GCA_964582445.1 uncultured Coriobacteriaceae bacterium
TCGCCATCGACGGCATGCACTGCCATGCCTGCGAGCGGCTCGTCACGATGAACCTGTCGGCGATACCCGGCGTGACGGTGCTTGCCGCCAACGCGCAACAGGGCTTCGCCGTGTTCTCCGCTGACGGTGCGGTGGACGCAACGTCCGTGGAGTCGGCGATCGTCGCCGCGGGGTTCACCCCCCGCGGTGGCGCGGTCACGCTCGAAGCGGTCGAGTGGGAGGCGCCCGAGGCGGCTGCCGACGCCGCGCCCGCCGACCCGGGCCCGGGTGGGACCACCGCCTCCGGTGCCACTATCCCCGACACCACTATCCCCGACGCTTGCGACACCGGCGTCTGCCCGACCGTGCCGCCCGCGCCCGACCCCGCCATCATGGCAGCAAGCGCCGCCGCGGCCACCGCGTCAGCCTCGCTCGGCATCATCGGCATGACGTGCTCGTCGTGCCAGGCGGTCATCGAGCGGACGCTCCAGCGCATGCCCGGCGTGGGCAGCGCCGTGGTGAATCTTGCCGCCGAGACCGCCACCATCGCGTACGATCCCCACACGCTCACGGTCGACGACCTTGTCGCGGCCGTCCGCTCGGCAGGCTACGACGCCGTGCCGCGCGACGAAGACGCCGCGCCCGGCACCGCCGGTGACGCACAGCGCGAGGCCCAGCAGGAGCATATCCGCGGACAGAAGCGGCTGTTCCTCTTCTCGCTCGCATTCTCGGTGCCGCTGCTCCTCCTGATGGTTCCGTCCATCATGGAATCGGTACCGCTCATCGTGTCCGAATGGCTCGCCAGCACTTTCGGCGGGGCATGGGACCCGATGATGGTCTTCAAGTACCTCAGCTTCGCGCTGGCGACGCCGGTGCAGCTGATCGCCGGAGCGCAGTTCTACCGCGGCTTCTACCACGCGCTCAAGCGCCGCACCGGCAACATGGACACGCTCGTGGCCATCGGCACGAGCTCGGCGTACCTGTACTCCCTGGCGGCCACCTTCGTGCCGGCGCTCACGCACGAACCTGTCTTCTTCGAGACGAGCGCGTTGCTGCTCACCTTCGTGATCCTCGGCAAGCTCCTCGAGGCGCGTGCCAAGGG
>CAZOSR010000369.1:1091-1502 GCA_964582445.1 uncultured Coriobacteriaceae bacterium
TGCAGGCCAAGACCGCCCGCGTGGTGCGCGACGGCGCGGAGGTCGATGTGCCCGTGGAGCAGGTGCTCACCGGCGACATCGTGGTCGTGCGTCCCGGCGAGAAGGTCCCGGTGGACGGCATCGTCACCGAGGGCTCCTCGGCGGTCGACGAGTCCATGCTCACCGGCGAGTCGATCCCCGTGGAGAAGCGCGAGGGCGACACCGTCATCGGCGCCACGCTCAACAAGCTCGGCTCGTTCCGCTTCCGGGCCACCAAGGTGGGGGCGGACACGGCGCTCGCACAGATCGTGAAGCTGGTGGAGGAGGCACAGGGCTCCAAGGCGCCCGTGCAGCGGTTCGCCGACCGCATCTCCGCGGTGTTCGTGCCGGTGGTCGTGGCGCTTGCGGTGCTCACGTTCCTGGTGTGGCTGC